>SXOM01000144.1 GCA_005776735.1 Pseudomonadota bacterium | reverse complement strand
GATGCGCTCCGCGTGGGACCTGCATCGGGCCTGGCCCGAGGCTGAGCTGCACATCATCGGCGATGCGGGGCACAGCGCGTTCGAGGATGGCATCGCCTCGCGCCTGGTCGCCCTGACCGACCGGTACGCCCGGACGCTCCCCACGCGGTGAGGGAATTCTCTTCAGCAGCGCTCCGGGCCGCCGATGAGAGGAACGGCACAGGAGACGCCCATGCGGAACTTCATCGAGGAGGAAGGCGGAACTACCGCCATAGAGTATGCCCTCATCGCGAGCATGATGACCATGGTGCTCGCGGGTGCGGTCGGAACGCTGCAGCAGGGCGTCGGCCAGCTCTTCCAGGTGGTCGCGGCGCTGTCTGGCGACGCCCTCTGACGTGAGGGCGGTCAGCGGCGGACGATGAGGGTGTAGGTCCGCTCCACGTCGCCATCGACGCGGAGCGTGAGGCCGCCGGCGATGAGCTCGCCGGCGGCCATCGTCGCGGTGGTGGTCCCCGCCGCGTCGGCGTTGCCGTCGGTCTCGTAGCGGGTGCCGTCGGCTTCTTCGAACGCGCCGCTTCGGCCCGCGAAGACGTAGATCGTGCGCTCGAGGTCGGCGTCGGTCAGCGTGCGCAACCCCTCGAGCGGGCCGGCGACCAACGAGTCCGGGGGATCGGCGAAGGTGGGTACCACCGCGCCCGCGGGGGCGAAGACCGGGATCTCGAGCCACTCCACGCTCGCGGCGACCGTGCCGTTGCCCACGGCCTCGCCGGTCCACCAGTCGTACCACTCCCGGTCGGTCGGGAGGTCGGTGTTCCACGTGGTGACGCCGGCCTCGGTGATCGGGTTGACCAGCAGGGACGGCCCGAGCAGCCAGGCGTCCATGCGGCCCCACTCCTCGCCGGGGTGGTGGAGGAAGAGCGGGCGCACCATCGGCGTGCCTGCGTCGACCGCCTCCTGGGCCAGGCCACGGAGGTAGGGGAAGAGTCCGGCGTGGACGCGGCTGTAGGTCGCGAAGGCCGCGAGCGTCTCTTCGTCGCTGTCGAACTGCCAGTCCTCCGTCGAGAACGCGCCGTGGTGCGTGCGCATGATCGGGCTGAAGGCACCCAGTCCGGCCCAGCGCATCCACAACTCCTTGGTGCTCGGGTCGTTGCCGACGGACTGGTAGCCGGCGATGTCGGAGCCGCTCACCGCGACCCCGGCGATGCTCCCCCCCAGGGTGAGCGGCACGACGGTCGGGAATCCATCGTCGGCGTCGAAGCTCGTGCGCTGGTCACCTGGCCAATGGACGGGCGCGAGGGTGGACGCGCCCGTCCAGCCGCTCCGGGCGAACCACGCGGCGTCGCGCCCTTGCAGCGCGTCGACGGAGGCTTGCTGCCAGAGGACCGGCCACAGGTTGTGGTCGACCTCCGCGTCTCCCACCGCGATGTCGGCGTCGGTGGGGAGCCACTCGGCGTAGTCGGCCATCCAGCCGTCGAAGCCCACGTCCGCGCACGCGGACAGCTTGGCGACGACCCAGTCGTAGCCGTCCGGGTCGCTCAGATCGATGCTCGTGGTGTCCTCGAAGCTCGGGCCGAGGAAGAGGTAGGGCGCGCCGTCGGCGTCGCGGATCGCGTAGGGCAACGCCTCGTCCCACGAGGAGCTGCTCTCGACCAGGAACGGCGCGAAGTAGGCGAGCCACTTGAAGCCGGCGGATTCGAGCTCGGCGTCGATGCCGGAGGGGTCGGGGTAGAGGGTCTCGTCGACCTGCCACTCGGGCTTGGGGTGGTAGCCGAATGAGCCCTCCTCGCCGCCCCGCCAATCTTCGGACCAGATCACGGTGGCGGCGGCTCCGGCGCCGCGCAGCTCGGCGGCGACGGCGAGCACGCGCTCCGCGCCACGCACGGCGTCGGCCCAGGCTCCGAAGGCCCAGTCGGGCGGCACCGCGGGCGTGCCGTGCGCGAGAGCGTGTGCTTGCACCAACGCGAGGGGGGTGTCGGCGTCGGTGAGCCGGAGGGTGGCCGCCGGGGACCACGCGTCGAGCCGCCAGCGATCGCCGGTGCAGAGGTCGACGCCGACGCGGGCGTCGGTGAGGACCTCGACCGAGAGGGGCTCGGGGCGCACGAAGAACGGGTCGGGGTAGCTGGTGGCGTGCCGGGTGCCCGTGAGGAACCAGGCTTCGGGCGTATCGTCGGTCTCCGACTTTCCGATCCCGGGCTCGCTCACCCACAACTCGAAGGCCTCGCCGACGTGATCGACGTCCATCGCGTGCTCGCCGCCGCCGACGAAGTGGTCCGAGCCGGTGCAGGCGGCGTCGAAGCGCACCCGGTTGGTGCCCTCGCCCGACACCTCGACCTCCAGCGTGCGGGTGCCGGCGGCGATGAAGGTGACCTGCCCGTGGACGGCGCCGGCGTCGTCGACGAGGTCGTACAACCACAGGCCTTCGCCACGCCGATTCGCGAGCTTCAACGACGACCACGAGGTGCTCCCGCTCGCCTCCCGGTACGCGCCCGCCTGGAACTCGAACGCTTCGTCGCCCGTGCCGAGCGCGAAGCGCAGGTCGGTCAGGAGCGCTTTGCCGTCGTATCGCGAGACGTCGATCCCCCCGTCTTCACGCTCGGTGAGGACGAGATCGCCGAGTTGGACGGTGCCGAGGCACGCGCCGAGGAGGCTGACGAAGAGCATTCGCGCCCGGTATCGAGGATCGCGGGGTTGAGCAGGCCCAGAGCCACAGCTACGACCATCGGGGAGGCGGTGACGCGCATGAAACCAGTCTAGTCACCGCCGCGCGGGCGGCTGTCGCGGTTCGTCACGTCGTCAGGGGGGCGCGGGCTGGAGCCACGCCGGGGCGGTCGCGGTCGCGCCCGGCGCCACGAGGGCGCCCGTGCGCAGGTCGATCGCGCCGTGCTCCGCAGGCCTGCTTCCGCGCCACAGCAAGAGCGCACCCGAGCGCAGGCGGGTACCCCCCGTTCCGTCGGGGACGGCCCCGCGGAGGTCGTCGCCGCCGAGCTGCTCCGCGAGGCGCCGGAAGACCGCCGCAGCGGGTTTGTCGACCGCCGGCCCGCGCTCCTGCCCCTGCAGGAGCGAGTTGGTTGAGAAGTGACCGCCGCCGCCGGCGGGTTTGCCGCCAGCCCGGGGTGGTGGGTCGGCGAGCGTGTGCCAGAACAGGGCCTCGGCGCCGGCTTCGGCCGCGCGCGCCACCAGCGCGGCCACCCGCCGGGCCTGCTCCTCTTCGCCGCCCGCGTTGGTCACGCTGGTCTCGGTGACCCAGATCCGCTTGCCCGGCGCGAGGGCCGCCACGGCGCGCACGCCCGCCGCGAGCCGCTCGCCGTCGTCGTCGTGGTAGGTGTGGAGCGAGAGGATGTCGAACGCGGCCAGGGCCCCCGGCGTGGCGAGCACTTCGCGGGCGTAGGCTTGCCCTTGATCGGCGTGCGGTCTGAACAATCCCAGGGCCAGCACCGTGGCGCTGGGATTCGCGGAGCGGATCGCGGCGGAGGCCTCGACGAGGACGGCCGCGTACTCTGCGGGTGTGCAGAACTGCCGCGGGTCGTAGTCTCGGGTGGCGGTGCGCGAGACGTTGCTGTTCTTGAGGTCGGGCTCGTTGTCGACCTCCCAGAACCGGATCGGGCGCACCAGGCCCGGCATGTCCTCGACGCCGTCGCCGTCGTAGCGTTCGACCAGGCGGGTCACGCAGGTGCGGAACGCAGCCAGATCGGCCGGTACGTACTGGTCGGTGAAGCTCGCGCTCTGGTTCCCCGGCCAGGGGCTCACCATCCCCACGCCCTCCAGGTCGGCGCCGAGCCCCACGACCCAGGCGTCCATGTCGTCGAGGGCGGCGGGGTTGCGCGCGAGGGCGCTGCACGACACCGGCGGGAAGTTGAAGGTGTGCCCCCGCACCAGGGACGCCCCGAGGCCGCGGACGTCCTGGGCGTCCTGCGCCAGGCGCGCCGCGAGCGCGTCGCGGCCAAGGTCGGCGCGCTGGCGCGCCGGCACCGCCAGCCCCTCGTTGATGCCGAGCGCGAATCGGGTGAGGGCGCCTGAAGCGTCGAGCGCGGGTGCCGCGCGCAAGGGGGCGGCCGGGGCGGCGGCGACGGCCGCCGGAGCGGCCGGCGTGACCG
>SXOM01000143.1 GCA_005776735.1 Pseudomonadota bacterium | reverse complement strand
GGGCGCGGGCGGCGGGGGGTCGAGCAGCGGCGGCAGCGCCGACAGCGCGTCCAGCTTGTCTCCCGGCACCGCCGGCATGGCGGGCACCGGTCCCGGCGAGCGCGGTGCGCTCCAGCTCGACGCGGGCGGGAGCGGCGCCGGCGGGATGAGCGCGGGGGGCGACGGCTCGATGGGCACCCCTGGGCAGAACGGGATGCCGGGCGCCGGCGGTACCCCCGGCGGCGAGTCGGGCTCGAGCATCTCCTCGGTGCCGACGTCGGGCGCCCCGCAGAGCGCCACGCGGCTGTTGCGCCACTTGCAGGTCGCCCCCAGCTTGTGGGCCGCCCAGGCCGAGGCCGCGTCGGCATCGAAGGACCCGGCGATCCGCGCGCTGGCCGCGCGCATCGCCGAGCACGTCACCAACATCCCCGAGGTGGGCGAGCGCATGCCGCCGAACACCGAGGTCGTCGGCTACCTCGTCGACAGCAAGCTCCTGCTCGAGCGCATGAAGGCGGCCGGCATGGATGTGGGCTCGTTGGCCACCCAGGTCGACGAGGTCAGTCGGGCGCGACGGTAGCCGCTACACCAGGTCGGCGAAGCGCCGCCGGTTGTGCGCAAAGACGCTCGCCCCCACCACCAGCGCGACGCCCGCGGCCAACAGGGCGTACAGGACCGACGTCAACGCCGTCGGCAGCCGGTGGCCGAGCAGCAGGTTCTGGTAGATGCCGATGTACTGGGCCATCGGGTTCGGGTACAGGAGCATCGAGAACTCCCGCGGGTACGCCGAGGCCGGGTAGACCACGGGGGTGACGAAGAGCCCGATCATCAGGGCCGCGTTGACCCAGTGCCCCACGTCCCGGAAGTAGACGTGCAACACCGAGAGGAACATCCCCACCCCCAACGCAAACAGCGCCTGTGCCACGAGGAACGGTGCGAGCAACAGCGCGTGCCAGGTGAGCCCGTCCCCGATGAGGATGCAGGCCACCAGGAGCACCGCGGTGCGGAAGAGCTGGTTGACGCCGGCGGCCGCCACGACCTGCGCCGGCAGGACCACCGCCGGGAAGTTCACCTTGCGGATGAGGTGCGCGTGGCTGGTGATGACCGTGGTCGCGCGCACCAGGCCGTCGGCGAAGCCGTGCCACGCGACCATCCCACACAGGAGGAACAGGACGTACTGCCCGGTCGTCTGGCCGGTGTGGAACCTCACGTCCAGGAGCACATGGAACACGAAGGTGTAGGTCGCGATCTCGATCACGGGGTTCACGATCGCCCAGAAGAGGCCGATGCTGCTCCCGAGGTATCGCACCTTCAGGTCGTTCAGCGTGAGCGCCCAGAACAGGCCGCGCGCCTCCCACAGCACCCGCAGCTCACCCGCCGCCGTCGGGCCGGTCGGGCCGGACGGCGCCGACACCGCCACGGGCGCCGCGGCGGAGCCCGAGGGGTCGTCGAGGACCTCGTCAGCCGCCACCGAAGCTCCATCCGAGGCCGAGCCCCGCCGACCACGCGCTCGCGCGGTACTCGCCGTTGCCGATCACCCGCCCGCCCCCCACCGTCGTGCGGAAGGAGTCGGTGTAGTCGACCAGGAGGGCCGGCTGCTGGAACGCCGAGTCGTCGACGCTCCGGTCGAGCCACGCCGAGTAGAGCCCGCCCGCGTCGACGAAGAAGTGGGGCCCGATGTGTACGGTGGCGCCGAGGCCGGCGCCGCCCTTGTCCCCGTCGACCACGCCGGGGTTGGCCATGCCGTCGGGCGTGGCCCCCGTCTCCCCGTACACCCCCGCGCGCACGGTGAGCACGTCGAGCGGCTGCCACTGGCCCCCCAGCCGCACGCTCCAGGTGTCCACGAAGCCCGTGGGCAGCTCGACGTCGTCGGTGACGAGGATGCTCGCGCCCTTGAGCGGCCCGTCGGAGGTGCCGGTGAGCTCCAGGTCGAGGTCGGTGACGCGCAGCGCGTCGGTGGTGCTCCAGCCGGACCAGGTGCCCGCGAGCTCGACGCGAACGCGGGCGTGCGGCCGGACCTCGACCCCGACCCGGGCGGTCCACGGCAACTGGACCCGGAGCGTGACGTCCTCGTCGACGAAGGTGGCCGAGGTGAGGTACGGGCGCACCGTGCCGTTGTCTTCCGACAAGGTGCTCGTGGTCGAGCCGGCGGCGTCGTAGGCCACGCCCGGCTGGACCGACAGCCCGACGCGCACCGCCGGGTGCGGCGTCACCAGCACGCCGGCGTTCCACGTCAGCGCGAACGGGTCCATCGCGGCGATGTCGAGCACCACGTCGTCGGTGGGGGTGTCACTCCCGCACGCCTCGGGGTCGGCCGCGTTGCACATCGTCGCCACGAGCGACTGATCGACCTGCAGGAACGTGTACTGCACACCGGCGCCGACCACCAACCACGGGGTGAACCGGTGGGCGAGGCTCGGGCCGACGTAGGCCTGGCGGATGGCGGAGTCGATGACCGCGTAGCGCTGGGCCCCGTCGGCCGGCCACGCGAAGTCCGAACCCGTGGGCACCATCATGCCGATGCCCAGGGTCGTGTCCTTCAGCGCCGGGTGCAGGCCCCCCAGGCGCGTCGCGAAACCGCCGGTCGGCTCGAGCACCGGCGGGGCTTCGCTCTGCGTGGGCTGGAACGGGTTGACCCCCGGGATGTCTTCCCGGTCGAACCACGCCCAGCCTTGGGTGGCCCAGAGATCGACCTTGGCCATCGGGCGGTCGAGGTTGTCCAGCGCCGCCGGGTTGTACCAGATGGCGCTGAGGTCGTCGGCGCCGGCCACGAACGCGCCCGCGCGCCCCTGGGCGCGGACGCCGGAGTCGACGAGCGTGAACGCGCCCGCCCACGCCGGGGCGGCCCACCACAGGAGCACCACTACAGGCCCGCCGGCTGGCCCGCACCCTCGAGCCAACCCGCGTCGTCCGGCCCGAACTCGGTGAGCTGCCCGGTGAGCGCGTAGCGGTAGTCGCACGTGCTCTCGACGGTCAACGCGCAGGTGGCGGTCTCGCAGTCGTAGACCGCACGGTTGTTGTTGGCCGCGATCTCGCCGCCCGCGCCGTCGCTCAGCACCAGGTAGGTGCCGACCGGCGCCTCGCCGTTGTCACCCACGTACGCGGCCGCCTCGTCCGACCAGGTGTCCGACTCGTCCCACTTCTGGAGCGACGTGGTCTGCGGCAGGTAGTCGCCGGTGAAGGTCTCGGTGTTGAACGTGCCCTTGATCTTCAGGGTGCTCGTCGACGCGGCGTAGGCCGTGTAGTCGTAGCCCGAGGCGTGGGTGGCGACGGTCTCGTCGGTGCTCTCCCCCTCCCAGGCGAAGGTCCACGACCCGTCCTCGTTGTGCGTGCCGGGCAACGCTTCGTCGCCGACGATCAGCATCGACCCCTGCCCGTAGGCTTCGAGCCGCGCGAAGAAGAGGGCCGGGCTGTCGGAGCTGGTCGTGGTCGTGGTCCACGACTCGTCGACGACCGTGGTGCTCTCGGGCGCGTACGCGCCGGTGAAGTTGTGCGTGGTCGAGACGGCGCACTCGTCGCCGGTGGCGGGGGTGACCGCGAGGGTGAAGGCCCAGGTGCCCCACGGGGTCGTGGCGCAGCCCGCGAGGAGCAGGGGGAACAGCCGCATGGCGCGCTTGTATCCGGTTAGGCCGCGAACATGCCGGCTCCGACCTACTGGGACTACCTCCAACTCGACAAGCTCCTCGCCTCCCAGGGGGGACTCGACGGCGAACCTTCGCCTGACGAGCTGCACTTC
Organism: Pseudomonadota bacterium; assembly: GCA_005776735.1. GTDB lineage: Bacteria > Myxococcota_A > UBA796 > UBA796 > SXON01 > SXON01. The sequence goes on along the minus strand of SXOM01000143.1, from coordinate 4,949 downwards.
ATCATCGTGCACCAGACGTACGAGCTTTGGTTCAAGCTGATTCTCTCGCAGCTCCGCCTCGCCCGCGACCACCTCGCCGCGCCGAAGCTCCCCGAAGAGCGCGTGCCGTTCGTCGTCCACCACCTCGGGCGCGTCAACGCCATCCTCCGGCTCGCGGTCGACCAATTCGCGGTCATGGAGACCCTGCCTCCCCAGGATTTCCTCGACTTCCGCGACAAGCTCGTTCCTTCCAGCGGTTTTCAGAGCTACCAGATGCGTGAGTTCGAGATGCTCCTCGGCCTCACGCCGGAGCGGCGCATCAAGTACGCGGGCACCGACCCCATCGAGCACATCCGCAGCCAGGCCCACACCGAGGCGGGCCGCAAGGTGGCGGCCCAGCTCATGGCCACGATGGCGGAGACCTCGTTGCGCGACGCGCTCGTCGCGTGGCTCTCCCGCACGCCCATCATGGGTTCCCGGCCCGGCGATGCCGACGACGACGCGGTCGTGGACCGGTTCCTCGCCGACTACTACGCCCGCGTGGAGCAGCACCAGCGCGAAGGCGGCGACCAGCTCGTGACCGTGCTCGACGGCGCCGACGAGGACAAGATCCGCGCCCGCGTCGAGGCGGCGCTCCAGGGTGTGCGCAGCTTCCTGCTCCCCGACGACGCCGCCACCCGCCGGGCGCGCGCGGCGCTGGTGTTCATCGAGTCCTACCGCCACCTGCCGCTCTTGGCGTGGCCGCGCCTGTTGCTCGACACCTGCGTCGAGCTCGAAGAGCAGACCCTGCTCTTCCGCCACCGCCACGCCCGCATGGCCGAGCGGACGATCGGCCGCCGGGTGGGCAGCGGCGGCAGCTCGGGGGTCGACTACCTCGACCAGACCACGGCCTACCGGGTGTTCCCGGAGCTGTGGAACGTCCGCACCTGCCTTCTGCCGCGCGACCGCCTCCCGCCGCTCTTGGGCGAAGAGCGCTACCACTTCGCGCAGGAGTAGCGGCCCTACGGCTGGTCGAGGTCCAGCACCGCGCCGGCCGGCACGTGTTCCAGCACGGTCTCGCCGCCCCCGGGCCACGTCACGAGGATGCGGTCGGCGTCGGCCCAACCGCCCAGGCCCACGTACACCTCGTCGGCGCTGCTGGAGCTCGTCGTGCTCGGCAGGTGCCACAACGTCTGGGTGTGACCGCGCACCTCGACCGTGAGGGTGGCCCCGACGACCGCCGGCCCGTGAAGCCGCAGCGTGACGCCCGGCGGGCAGCCGCCGGCGGTCCGCCAGTCCCGGTAGAAGAACTTCCCCACCGTGACGAGGTCGGGCCGCCCGTCGCGGTCCAGGTCGCCCACCGCGTACGCGCGGGTGCGGTTTCCGTCGTCGAAGCCCGGCACCTCGGCACGGTCGAAGCTCCCCGCGCCGTCGCTGAGGAGGACCTGGCTCGGTTGCCAGGCGCCGTCTTCGCCCTCGACCCCCGCGGCTTCGAAGTTCTTGCCACTCTGCCCGAAGGTGACGACGAGGTCCTGGTCCATGTCGGCGTCGAGGTCCACAAAGCCGGTCCCCCAGCTCACCATCGACTCGCTCGTGGCCGGGATGTACGCGTCGCCCGCGGTGAGCGTTCCGTTGGCGAAGGTGCCGTCGCCGAGGTTCAGGAGCAGCTCGGGGGGGCCCACGTCGCTGACGTAGAGGTCTGGCAATCCGTCCTGGTCGGCGTCGCCCACCCCGGCGCCCATCGCCAGGATCGCGAGGTCGCACCCGCAGCGGGTGTCCTCGAGGAAGTGCCCGCGTCCGTCGTTCACCAGCAGGTGGTTCGGCTCGATGTACGGACCCGCGTCGTTGGCCACGTAGAGGTCCAGGTCGCCGTCGCCCTCTACGTCGAGCATCGCGGTGTGCAGGGTCATGCCGTAGCGGGTGTCCTCCGGGAGCGCGCCCACCTTCTCGGCGAAGCGGTGGTCGGCGTCCTGCACCAGGAGCAGGTTGGGACCGGCCACCTGCTCACCCGAGACGATGTCGTCGTAGGTCATGTCGATCGCGGCGACCGAGAAGTAGGCGTCGAGGTCCAGGTCGCCGTCGAGGTCGCCGAGCGTGATGGCGTACACGATGTCGTCGGTGTCGGGGATGGACTCGGCCTCCAAAGCACCCGTCCCGTCGTTCCACAACACCCACGCGTCGCCGGACCAGCTCCCCAACATGCCGTCGAGGTCGCCGTCGCCGTCGAGGTCCCCGAGCGCCACCGCGGAGCTCGGCGGCAGCGGCGCCGTGGCCTCGCGCGCTTCGTCGAACACCAGGTTTCCCGTTCCGTCGTTCTGCATCACGAAGCTGCCCCCGCCCCACGCCACCAGCGCGTCCAGCCACCCGTCACCGTCCAGGTCGCCGATGCCGACGCCCTGTACGGTCTGCTTCAGGTCCGCGCGCGTCGGGAGCTGGAACTCACTGAGCCACTGCGCCTCCACGACGTCCACGGGTTCGCAGGCCGCTGGGACCTCGGGCGGGGCGGTGTCCCCGGTGTCGGCCGAATCGGCGATGTCGCCGGTGGGGGCGGGTTCGCACGCCGCGATCCCGCCGAGGACCCACCACGCGAGGCGCCCGACACGGCGGGTCAGGGGCACGCGAAGCTCACGTCGTCGATGTCGTGGTAGTTGGTCGACCCGCCCGTGGCCGCCGTGAAGCCCACCATCGCCTCGCTGAGCGTGTAGCTCGACAGCGTGTGGTTGATGTAGCGGGTGCCGTCGACCCACACCTCCACCGTGCCGCCACTGTTGCTGATCGTGGCGTCGTGCCACCCGCTGTCCTCCAGCTCGGGGATGGCGCTGGAGGTCGCGTAGTTGGTGAAGGTGGCCGCGTCGATGAGGGCGACGTGGTTCTCGCTCGGATCGGTGCCCGAGTTGTAGTAGGTGTCGAACTCCACCGCGTAGCCGCTGAGCCCGTACAACCCGAGCGACCCACCCAAGGCCCCGATCGAGGTGGTGTCGGTCTCGTCCAACCAGGCGAAGCTGATCCCGTCGGCGCCGCTGCCCCCGTGGATCTGGAACGAGAAGCTGACCTCGAACGCCGTGGCGTCGATGCGCTCGATCCACCACGCCGTGCCGCCGCCGTACCCGGTGAGCCCGACCAGCTCCAGGTAGCCCCCGCTCGTGCTGCGCCACGTCGCGTCGCCGTTGAGTTGGATCACCGCGCTGTCGACGCCGGTGGCGAAATCGTAGGTGGTGCTCACCCCGTCGACCGTTCCGTCACAGTCGTCGTCGACACGATTGCACACCTCGGTCGCCGCCGGGTTGACCGCCCCGTCGGTGTCGTCGCAGTCGTCGTCGTCGCGGACATACCCCAGGGGCGCCGAACAATCGACGGTCGAGGTGCTCGCGTCGCCGTACCCGTCGGCGTCGCCGTCGGCCCACCAGGTGAGCGCGTCGGCGGCGCCGTCGTCCACCACCCCGTCGCAGTCGTCGTCGGTGGTGTTGCAGTACTCGGTCGCGCCGGGGTGGGTCAGGCGGCGGGCGTCGTCGCAGTCGGTCGCGTCCGCGACGTAGCCGGACGGCGCGTCACACGCCGTCGTGCCGACCGCGGCGTCGCCGTAGCCGTCGCCGTCGCCGTCGCCGTACCAGGTGTCGGCGTCGATGGCGCTGTCCTCGTCGACCTCGGTGTCACAATCGTCGTCCACGCCGTTGCACCGTTCGAGCGCGCCGGGGTTGATCGCCGCGTCGCCGTCGTCGCAGTCGGTGGCATCGGGCACGCTGCCCGCCGGCGCGTCACACGCGACCGAGGTCGAGGCGGCGTCGCCGTACCCGTCGGCGTCGGTGTCGGCGTACCAGGTCGACGCGTCCGCGGCGTCGGCCTCGTCGACCGTCCCGTCGCAGTCGTCATCGGTTCCGTTGCACACCTCGACGGCGCCCGGGCTCACCGCGGCGTCACCGTCGTCACACTCTTCGCACGCGGCGTACCCGTCGGCGTCGGCGTCGGCGTAGGCCACGCTGCCGTCGCAGTTGTAGTCCGCGGGGTCGCCGCAGTCCGCCTCGACCGCGCCGGGGTTGAAGCGGGTGTCGGTATCGTCACAATCGCCGTCGTAGGCCGCGTATCCGGTCGGCGCGTCACACGCGGCCTCCACCGCGTCCAGGGTACCCCACCCATCGCCGTCGACATCGACATACCAGGTGGGCGCGTCGGCGGCGTCGGCTTCGTCGACCGCGCCGTCACAATCGTCGTCCGTTCCGTTGCACACCTCGATGGCGCCCGGGTTCACCGCGCTCCGGGCGTCGTCACAGTCGGTCCCGTCCACCACCCGGTCGGGCGGTTCTTCGCACGAGACCCACGCATCGCCCGGGTCGCCGAACCCGTCCCCGTCGCCGTCCGCGTACCAGGTGCGGGTGCCCTCCGCGTCTTCGTCCACGTCGCCGTCGCAGTCGTCGTCGGCCCCGTCGCAGCGCTCCGGCGCGTCGGGGAACCGGCCGGCGTCGGCGTCGTCGCAGTCGTCGGCGGTGGTGACGTACCCGTCGGGCGGCTCGCACGCGGCGGTCGGGCTCGCCGCGTCCCCGAAGCCGTCCCCGTCGGCGTCCGCGTAGTAGACGGTGGTCGCGTCCTCGTCGATCTCCCCGTCACAGTCGTCGTCGACCCCGTTGCACGCTTCGGTCACGCCGGGGTGCACCTGGTCGTCGGCGTCGTCGCAGTCGCCCGTGAGGTCGGCGGCAGCGTCGGGGCGCTCGCACGCCCGGACCGGGGTGGTGCCGGCGTAGCCGTCGTGGTCACCGTCGACCAGCCACGGCTCGGGCCCGCCGACCCCGGCGTCCTTGTCGTCGCAGTCGTCGTCGCCCACGAGGCCGTCGCCGTCGGCGTCGGCGGGGCCGGAGGTCTCGGTACACGCGGCGAGGACGAAGGCGAAGGCGAAGGCGGTGCGCACCCGGACAGTATCGCACGGGGTGGGCGGCGCGGCGCGACCGTCCCGAAGGCGGCAACCGCGCCCCGCGCCGCGCGGCGCCGGGCGGCCTCGG
>SXOM01000142.1 GCA_005776735.1 Pseudomonadota bacterium | reverse complement strand
GGCCCCGGCCCCGGCGGGAGGCGAGGCGCAGCGGCGGCGGGCGAGGCGGCGCCGCCCGGCCTCACCGCGCTTCGCGCAGGGCCGCTGGCGCCGCCCAGAAGTGCTCAGGGGCAGTTGGTGCAGGCGAGGTTCACCGCCACCGTCGCCTCGACCTGGAGCGGGCCCCAGACGGCCCCGGCCGCCCCCTCGAGGCGGAGGGTCCGGACGTCCTGGCGCTCGTACCGGTCGAACGTGACCGACCACGCGGTGCGCCCCGCGGTCTCGTACCGCCACCCCTCCCCCGCGGCGTCGGTCCACGAGAACGACACCCCGCCGTCCGGGTCGGTCCACGCACCCGGGCGGCCGTTGGTCCAGAGCAGCTCGAAGGTGCCCAGGTCGCCGGCGCAGCGAACGCGTCCGGCGGTGTTGCCCAGGGCGTCGTCGTAGCTGGCGTCGAGCTGGCCGGCCGCGCCCGCACCGCACGCAAGGACCTGCGTGGGCCCGTCGCCGAGCGTCACAGCCACCACGACCGTGCCCGCATCAGCGGCGGTGTCCGCCGTGTCGGCCGCGGTGTCGCCGCTGTCCGAGCCGGTGTCGGCCGTGTCGGCCGCGGTGTCGCCGCTGTCCGAGCCGGTGTCGGCGGCCGTGTCGGCCGTGTCGGCCGTGTCCGACGGGCCCGTGTCCCCCGGGTCGGAGACACACGCCAGCACCCACCACAACATGGCTACTCGCAGTACACGTCGGTGTAGACGGCCTCGTTGTTGGTCTCGTCACACTCGCTGACCCGGTCGTTGGCGTCGACCTTGATCTTGAAGCCGTACACGCCGACGTCGGCGGGCAACAGGGCGACCTCCTGGCCGATGAGCCGCTCGCCGGCGAGCACGTCGGTGCTGATCGTCAACGAAGCGACCTCGACATCGGTCGTGCCAAAACTGTACACCTTGACCACGAAGTCGTCGGTGACGTCCATGCCGCCCTGGTTGGCGACCTGGAACGACAACTTCACCTCGCCATAGGTGCAGTCGTTCCCGGACACGCACACGTCGGTGATCGACGCGACGAGGTCCGGCGTGGAGGGGTCGTCGGCCGCCACGCGCGAGCGGTAGACGTTGTACTTGGTCCAGTACGGGTCGGGCGACGCCGGCACGCTGCCGTCGGGGTTGACGTTGGTGATGGCGAAGTCGTGGATGGCCCAGGTGCTGCCCGCGGCGGGCCAGCCGGTGCCGTCGTGTTCGACCACCTTGAGCACCCCCCACGGCGCGCCGTAGTTGGAGACGAACGCGATCTCGGCGTGGCCGTCGGCGTCCATGTCGGCGATGGTCGGGTACTCGAACACCGTGCCCGAGGCGTGCTGGCTGTCGATGTAGTTCTCGACGCCGGTGGCGCCGTCGAAGATGGTGAACGAGTCCTGGTCGGCGTAGAGCACCTCGAGCGCCCCGTCGCCGTTGACGTCCCAGCCCGAACAGCCCGCGAGGCCCGACGTGTCGTTGATGGGCTGCGTCCACATCGCGGTGCCGTCGAGCTCGTAGGCCACCAGCGTCTGGTACGAAGGCCACGCGATCTCGCTCTCGCCGTCGCCATCGAGGTCGCCGACGCACGCCGGGCCCGGCTGCGACTGCGCACCGTAGCTGCGGGTGTAGATGTTGGTGCCGTCGTGGTCCCACAAGGTCCAGTTCTTGCCGACGAACCCGATCTCGGCCTCGGGGTCGGTGTCGCCCTGCACGATGACCGGCCAGAAGCCGTAGGTGCCGACCTCGCCGGTGCTCCACATCAAGCTGCCGTCGCTGTCGTAGGCGTTGCCGCCGATGAAGATCTCCTGGTCGCCGTCGAGGTCGACGTCGGCCACCGCCGCGATGCGGTAGGGGTTGGACGTGCTGGCCCCGAGGCTGAACTCGACCGAGCCGTCTTCGCCGTTGAGCACCAGGTCGTCGGCGATGACCTCGGGCATGCCGTCGCCCTCGAGGTCGGCCACGCTGATGAGCGGATAGCTCGTGGAGCTGGGGCTACGCGACGCCGTCCACTTGATGGTGCCGTCACCCTCCAGCGCGATGGGCCGCGCGGAGGAGTCGTAGCCGATGACGTCGGGGTAGCCGTCGGCGTCGATGTCGGCGATGGCCACCGCCGCGGTGGTGCTGGTGTTGGCGTAGGACCACTTCTCCGCGCCGGTCGCCCCGTCGACGGCCACGATGTAGCCCCGCGAGCCGAACGCGGTGATGACCACCTCGGGCGAGTCGTCCTCGTCGATGACCCCGTCGCCGTTGTCGTCGTCGAGGTTGCCGATGACCGGCTGCGCGTAGGAGTTGCTGGCGCTGGAGTCGGCCGAGGGGGCCGAGAACGTCCACTTCGTCTTGACGCTCCACGGATCGGTGACCTCGCCGCCGCCGCCCGAGGTCTCGCCGAGGCAGGCTTCGACGATGGCGATGGTGCCGGCGTCGCCGACGTCGAGCGCAGGACACACCGAGTCGAGGCAGTCGACCAGGCCGTCGCCGTCGGTGTCGGGGAAGCCCTCGTCGACCTCGCCGTCGCCGTCGTTGTCCATCCCGTCGCACTCTTCCGGCGGGGGCTCCTCGTCGCCGGTCTCGGTGTCCGGAGCCTCCCAGTCTTCGCCCGTGTCGAACTTGTCGGCGGGGCCGGCGCCGGGGTTGAGCTGGTTGTCCAGCTCGCAGGCGGCGAGCAACAGCAGGAAGGGCATCGGCGTCAGTCGCACACGGGCTCCGGGTCGCGCCCATGGTAGCCGCGCCGAAGCGCCGCGCCTATCGGTCCCGACGAGAATTCCCCCGCTGCGCACTATTCGGACTGGCACACCCCGGCGGCCGCGCCGCTCCAGCCCGGGAAGGGCCGAGCCTGCTTGATCCACAACGTGGGCTCGCCCACGGTGTACTTGTCGTCGAACTTCCACTCCACGTCCATCGCGTACCACTCGCCGCTCTCGGCGTAGGCGTCGTAGAACCAGGTGTTGATCGCGTCGAGCGCCACCCCGAGGTCGTAGGACTCCTGCGTGGTGAGCACCGTCTCACCTTCCGCCACCAGGGTGCTGTGCTGGATGTAGACGATGGGCTGACCGGGGTAGTAGAAATACTGAAGGTAGGAATCTGAGAGTTCGCCGGACTCCGGCGCCACCACGTCGGTGCTCCCCTCCTGCGCGTTGACGTAGAAGGCCGGCTCGAGGCCCGTCGCGTCGAAGGGGTTGTTGGTGATGGCGACCCCGTTGGCCTCTTCGTCGGGGAAGTTGGCGTGCACCAACAGCGCCATGCCGACGTCCAGGTGGTTCATCGAGTAGTACTCCCGCTCCTCGTACGCGCGCGGGTTCCACACCTGGGACCACACCTTCTTCACGGCCCACTCGATGCTGTCCTTGTCGCCGTCGGTGACGTCGGGGTCGCCGGTCTCGGAGTTGTACAACCCGGCGCCGGTGAAGTCGCCGAGGTCCTCGGCGTTGGTGCTCGAGCGGAAACGAGCGTTCTCGCCCGGGAATACCTCGGCGGCGCGCGCCTTGATGAGCGCCACCACCTCGGCGCGCATCGGCTTCTCGCGCAGCTCGTCCTTGAAGTCCTCCAGGAGTTCGCTGCGCGTGGCGGGGTCGGCCCACGCGTCGCTGGCCATGAGCTCGTCGACCCGCGTCCACAGGCCGTTGTCCTCCATGAACTGGTTGTAGTAGTACATGGGGATGGCGAAGCCCTCCTGCACCGGGATGGGCTCGCCGGCGAGCTGGGCTTCGTAGAGCGCGCCGTAGTTGGTGGCCTTGGCGCCGTACACCGGGATGGCGGCGTGGATGGCGTCGCCGAGCGCGTCGGTCTCCAGGTCGAGGAGGTCCTGGACGTGGGGCATGCCGTCGGTCACGTCGTCGCGGGCCTGGACGGTGAGCGGCTCCGGCTTGTTGGCCTCCCACCATGCCGAAGCTTCCGCCTCGGTGATCTCGGTGATGCTCCAGTCGGTCGGGCCCACCGTGAACTCCACCCACTTCCCTTCGAGGGCCTTGAGGTCCGCGCGGTCCTGCGCGCCCGCGAGCGCCATGTTGGGCGTGCCGCGGTTGACCGAGAGCACGTTGATGTGCGCCAGCGGCGTCTGGAACTCGCTGGTGATGATGCCCGCGACGATGCTGATGTCGTTGGGAACCTCGTCGAGCACGACCACCTCGCGGTAGGGCGTGTACGCCGCGGTCACCTCGTCGGCGGTGTGGAAACGCAGGATGCCGGTGCTCGTGCCCGGGTTGAGCGGCTGGTAGTCGATGCCCTCGAACAGCTCGTCGTTGGTGACCACCGGGATGTCGGCCGGCAACGTGGCCGCCACCGCCTCGACCGCCACGCTGGTCGGGTGGAAGGCGAGCTCGCCACCCCCATAGAAGTTCTCCTTGATCGCCCGGAACGCAGTCGCGATCATGTCGGCGTCGGCGGTGTCGTAGGGCGAGATCTCGTAGACCCACGTGTCGGGCCCTTCGTAGTGGCTGAGCGCACCGAGCAGGAAGCGCCGGTCGGGGCTGTAGTACTCCGTGAGGTTGAACGCCCCGAGCTCCCCGACGATGGGCAGACCGTCGCCCGAGAGGTGGGCGGACGCGAACTCCCAGTGGATGCAATAGCGCTTGGAATTCTGGAAGTAGAGCGCGTTGCCGTCGCTGCGGTCGATGACCGTCTTGACCGAGGTGGCGCCGGGGAGGCTCGAGTCCGCGGGCACGCTCGCGAGCTGCTCGTAGTCGTCGACGCAGCCGATCTGCGCGGCGTAGTCGGGGTCGGAGTCGGGCGCGAGCGTACACTCCCAGACCACGGCGTCGCCGGTGTCGGCGGTTTCACACGCGAGCAAGAGCACGACGGGCAGCACGATCAGCAGGGGACGCAGCACGGACACCTCGCCGCCACAATGGCCGGTGTTGGGGCGGCGCGCAAGGCCCGTCCGCACGTCAGGCCCGGTCCGGCGCGCGCCGCG
>SXOM01000141.1 GCA_005776735.1 Pseudomonadota bacterium | reverse complement strand
CGAATGGCGGACCGCGCCCCTGCGGACGCTGCTTCGGGGGCCGGCGGTGTTGCGCGAGTGGGGGGAGATGCGTGGAACTCCCCCCGTTCGCGCAACACGGCGCCGCCGCCACGCTCACCCGAAGTTCGACATCGCCACGCTCACCGACCGTGGGCCGTTGCAGCCCCCCTCCCACGCGCCACCCCGGCCGCGCCGGTTCACCGCCGCCGCCACGCTCACCCGAAGTTCGACCTCGCCACGCTCACCGACCGTGGGCCGTTGCTCCCGACCCTCCCTCCTGCCACCCCGTCGCGCCGGTTCACCGGCGCCGCCACGCTCACCCGAAGTTCGACACCGCCACGCTCGCCGACCTCGCCCGGTTCGCCCGACGCTGCCTCCCCCTCCCGCGTCCATGCGCTTCGCCGCCGCCGCCACGCCCACCAAAATACGGCTCGAAGTTCGACATCGCCACGCTCACCGACCTGAGCCGGTGCAGCAAGCTCCTCGCGGTTCGGCGTTCCGCCGTTGTGCCAGACGCCGCCGCCGTCGTGCGGTTCGGTGACGCGGCGGGTGACGTCGGCCAGCACCCCAACGCGCTTCGCGCGCCGGGGGCCCGCCGGCCGACCTGCCCAAGCGGTCGTCCGCGAGGCGGCCCGCCCTCGGACCGATGGCGGGCGGGCCGCCATGGGGCCTCATCTCGGTGAGGCGGCAGGACCCGGGGGTAACCTCGTCTTCGTCCACCACCGACGCTGCGGTTGCCCCCCGCGAGACGCCGACCCGCGCCCCGGGGCGCCGCGTCGTGCCCGACGCCCCGCCGCCGCCCTAAGCCGCCGCGAGCTCACGCCCGGTGCGGTACGCATCGACCGCGAAGGCGACGTTCATCACGAAGACCGACGCGAACATCGGCCAGTACAGGTGGGGCGCGGCGGTCTGCACCGAGGTCTCCACGTAGGTCAGGCCGATCACGCCGGCCAACCACCCGAGCGCCAGCGGCGTCTTGTGTCCGAGGATGAGGTAGCCGAGGCCGGGGAAGAAGAAGTTGGCGAGGGTGGCGATCCAGGTCCGAGTCATCGAGTGCTCCTTGGTTGGGCACTCTCGATGTATGCGCCCCCATGCGGACGTGGTATGACTATCCGTCCGAGTGTTCTAGCTGATCGTCCGCCGGAGGCTGCCATGCACGATCCCCTCTCCACCGTCCTCGGTCGCGCCCGCGTCGAGGCGGCGTTTTTCTCCCGGGCGCTCGGCGCGAGCCCGTGGGCGGTGGAGACCCGCGGCGCCACCTCGGGAATCTTTCATGTCCTGGTGCGGGGAGCCGCGGTGCTCGAGGTCGAAGGGGAGCGAGTCGAGCTGCACCCGGGCGAGCTGGTGGTGCTGCCCACCGGCCCGGCGCACGTGCTCCGCTCCCTCGCGCCCTGCGCGCCGACGTGGATCGGCGCCCTGCCCCGCGCCGACACCGACGGCCTGCCCACGGTGTGCGCCGGCGAGGGGGTGCCCGACACCGAAGTGCTGTGCGGCACCCTCCGGTTCGGCCCCTTCGGCGACGAGCTCCTGGTCGCCCACCTCCCGCGCGTGCTCCACGCGCGCGGTCCCGCGCTCGCGGCCTGGGTGGGGGCCCTCTCCACCGAGCTGGCCGCGCGCCCGCCCGGCGCCGATGCGGTGGCGGCTTGCCTGGGGGAGCTCCTCTTCCTCCTGGCGCTGCGCGAGTGGCTGGGAGCGGCGGACGCGCCGGGGTGGCTCGCGGGGCTCGTCCACCCCGACCTCGGGCGGGCGCTCGCCCGCGTCCAGGCCGACCCCGCCGCAGACTGGACCGTGGCGCGGTTGGCGCGCGCTGCGGGACTTTCGCGCACGTATTTCGCTGAGTTATTTGCTCGAATCGTCGGAATGCCGCCTGTCGCATGGGTGATACATTGGCGAATGCTCATCGCGCGCCAGCTCTTGGCCGACCCACGCCAGACCATCCCCGCGGTCGCCGAGGCGGTGGGCTACTCCAGCGAGGCCGCCTTCCATCGGGCGTTTCACCGTGAGGTGGGCGAGCCGCCCGCGCGGTGGAGGCGCCGGACGAGCGCCGCGCCGTCGACCTGACGCGGGGCGCACGCTACCTTCGTCCCATGATCTTCCCGACGCCGGACGAGCGCCTCGTGGACCGCCAGGGCCGGCTGACCTTTCTTTGGGACGAGGAGCTCACCCGGGCTCAGTTCGAAGCCCGGCTCCGAGATCCCGACCCCGGCGCGCGCGGCTACTGGATTGCCAAGCTGCTGCGGCAGGCAAGGCCCGATGACGTGCCTCGTTTCGTGAGGGTTGGCGACCTGGCTGCCGACTGGTCTCACATCGCGCCCTTCCTCGGGCGCTCCCGTGCGATGTGGGAGTGGCTCCTGCTGCGCGGCTGGACCGGTGAGTAGGCTCACTCCCCTCCAGGTTCACACGCTGGAGCTGCTGGCGGGCATCGATCCGCCGTGGACGCTGACGGGAGGCGGCGCCCTTGCCGGATTTCACCTTGGGCATCGCACCACCCGCGATCTCGATCTGTTCTGGCATGGGCTGAGCGAGCTCCATCACACCGCTGAAGAGGTGGTGCGGCGCCTCGCGGGGGCGGCGCTGGAGGTGGGGGTGGTGCAGACCTCGCCCGGCTTCCGCCGCTTGCGCGTGTCGGACGGGAACGAAGTCGTCCTGGTCGACCTGGTGGCCGACCCGGTGCCGGTGATCGAGGCCCCGCAGCCGCGCGCGATTGGCGACGTCCAGATCCTTGTCGACACGCCGCACGAACTGCTGGTGAACAAGCTGACGACGCTCCTGTCGCGGTCCGAGGTCCGCGACCTTGTCGACGTCAAGGCGCTCGTGGAGTCCGGAGGAGATCTCACCCGCGCGATCCGGGAGGCTCCGCTCAAGGACGGGGGCTTCTCTGGACCGACCGTCGCCTGGGTGCTGGGGCAACTCCCCCTCGTCCGACTGGGCGCCGACCCCGACCTGATCGCTTTCCGCGAGGCCCTGGTCGCGCGTTTCCTCGCCGCCCCCGAACCCCCCGGCCGTTAGCGCCGGCGCGAGCTCGTGGGGGGCACCCCCGGCGCCAGCGGGTCCTGGCCGTTGTGGTAGGGCGTGGGGAACACGCCGAGCTCGTAGGTCCACGGGCCCACCTTGCTCAGCGTGAACCGACGCCACCCTTCTGAGCCCGGATCCTTGCCCGAAAGTACGAACGCGACCACCGACGTGGGCGGGCCGTCCGTCCACGCTTCGACCAGGTGGTCCAGGTAGGGGCGCGCCCGCTCCTCGACCTGCACGGTGAGGTTCTTGCCGGCGTCCGGCACCGCGAGGCGCGGCAGGAGCTGCGCGAAGGAGACGCCCTTGGAGAGGGCCTTGCCGAGGGCTTCACTCATGTGCGGATGACCTCCATGCCGTCGTCGTGTTCGCCGCCGCGACTGTCGCTGCCGGCGCTGAGCTGGGGACCGAGCCACACCTGCCCGCCCTCTTCGCGGACCGACCACGTGGCGCGGGGACGCTCGGGGTCGGTGATGCAGGCGCCGGTGGTGAAGTCGTACTGCCAGTCGTGGTACGGGCACACCACGCACGTGCCGCGGACCTCGCCCTCGCCGATGGGGCCGTCCTCGTGTGCGCAGGCGTTCTCCATCGCGTACAGGCGACCCTGGTGCCGGAACACCGCCACCACCTGCCCGTCGAGCGAAAACATCCCCGGCCGACCCTCCGCCACCGTCGCGGCCGGACCCACCGCACGGTACGCCGAGGGACCCGGGGCGCCAGCGACCGTCGGGGCTCCGCGCGAGGCCGCCGCAGGCGCAACGACCGTCGGTGGCAAGGGCGCACCGACCGGGGCGGGGGGCGCGACCTCAGCGGCGGCCGCCGGAGCGGCGGCCGGCGG
>SXOM01000140.1 GCA_005776735.1 Pseudomonadota bacterium | reverse complement strand
TTTCCGTGCCGATCGCCGAGCACCTGGAACTCCACGTGGCGACCGGAGACAATCAGCTTTTCCAGGTACAATGCACCGTCGCCGAACGCGCTCGTGGCCTCGGCGCTCGCCTCGCCGAACGCGGCGGCCATGGCGTCGGGTGCGTCGACCCGGCGCATGCCCCGCCCGCCACCGCCGGACCGTGCTTTGAGCAGCACCGGGTACCCCACCTCGGCCGCCACACGCAGCGCCTCGGCCACGTCGGCCAGGGGGCCGTCCGACCCGGGGATCAGCGGCAGACCGAGCGCCTTCATCGTCGCCTTCGCGACGGCCTTGTCGCCCATGCGGCGGATGGCGTCGGGCGAAGGACCCACAAAGCGGATGCGGCTCTGTTCGCACCGGGTGGCGAAGGAGGTGTTCTCCGACAAGAAGCCCCACCCGGGGTGCAGGGCCGAGCAGCGGGCTTCGCGCGCGGCCGCGATCAGCGCGTCGGCGTCGAGGTACGCGCGCGGACCGCCGATGCGCGCGACCTCGACGTCGGCGAGCCAGGCGGCGCCCGCGTCGGCGTCGGTGACGGCCACGACCGGGGTGATGCCCATGCGGTGACACGTCTGCGCCACGCGCACCGCGACTTCGCCACGGTTGGCGATGAAGACCCGCCGAAACACGCTAGCCGCCCAGCTCGCGCTTGAGGAGCGCCTGCGCCAACGCTGCGTCGATGTCGGCCTTGTGCGCCTTCATCAACGCGCCCATCGCCTTGCCCATCTCCTTGGGCGAGCTCGCGCCGGCCGCGGCGATGGCCTCCTTCACCCAGGCGAGCGTCTGCGCTTCGTCGGCGAGCTTGGGGAGCAAGGTCTCGATGACCGCGAGCTCGTCCTTCTCGGTGGCGGCGAGGTCGGGCCGGCCGGCCGCTTCGTAGCTCTGGATGCTGTCTTCGCGCTGCTTCTTGAGCCGGCGGAGCGCTTCGACGCACCGCTCGTCGGTGACCTCGCCCTTGCCTTCTTTCTCGAGCTCGATGAACGCGGCGCGGATCATCCGGTAGGCGGTGGTGCGCGCGCCGTCCCTGGCGAGCATCGACGCCTTGAGCTCTGCGGAGACCTTGTCGACGAGGGCGGCCATCTTCACTCCCGGGGGCCCGCCGAGTAACCCGTGCGCCGCGCGCCAGCCCCGGCCGCCGTTCAGCCCGGTCGCGGCGCGGCGCCCACCGGGCCCTTGTCCGCTCCCCCCTCGGGCGCGTCGGGTTCGCGCGCCGTCAACAACAAGCGCGCCAACAACGCCAACAGCCCGAGGGTGAGCACACCGACGACCCCGAGCACCGCCACGCGCTCCCCCGTCGCGAGCATCGGCCCGCCGAGCGCCTTGGCCTCGCCGAGCTCGCCCACCGGGAGCTTGCGCTCGTTGAGGCGAGTCTGCAACAAGCTCAGGTCGTAGCTCGGATAGGCGGCGGTGCGCGAGCCGTACACCAGGCGGCCGCCCTCCGGAACGTTGGCGCGGAGCTCCCACTCCGGGAACGTGACCGTGGCGCCCTCGATCGGGAGCGGGGCGTTGTCGCCGTTGTCGATGCGGACGAGCAGCTCGCGACCGACCACCGCGTCGATGGCCACGGCGATCGTGGTGCCCTGGCCGTCGCCTTGCCACTGCACCGAGCGCAAGGGTTCGGTGATGGTGCCGCGGTCGCGGAGGATGGTCACCGAGCGCGAGAAGACGTCGCGCGAGGTGGTCAGCCGCAGCGTGGCCACGGGGGCGTCGTCCTGACCGAGCGGGATGCGCAGCTCGGTGGTGCGCCCGGACTCGGTGCGTTGGACCTCGCCGGCCTCCCACGCCGACTCGCGCCCGGTACGCCGCAGGAGGTGGGGCACCTGCCGGCCTTCGGCGTCGACGACCCGGAGGTCGTGCAGATCGGCCTGCGAACGGGCCAGGACCTCGCGGTCCAACCGCACCTTCTGCCATCCGGACTGAGAAAAAGGCCGTTCCCATTTCCACTTCACCAACGGAATGGCCGCGCCGGGGGCGTCCAGGCCCTCGCGCGTCTCCAGCGGCACGTGGTCGGGGTTGGGCTCGACCGTGACATCGGTGACCCACGAGGTCGCCAGGCGGGCGAGCTCGGGCCCGGCGAAGCTCAGATCGCTCGACAGCGTGCCCCCGCCGCCACCGACGTAGACCGTGTGGGGGCCGGGCCCCGGGTCGCGCACCAGGAGCTCGGCGCCGGTGGTGCACACCTCGAACCCGCTCACGGGCAGCACCTGCCCGGCGTCGGTGCGGATGTCGACCAACAGCGCGTCGGCGGCGAGATCGAGCTCTTCCAGCCGGGTGGCGTCGAACGTGGCGGCGCCGAGCCGCAGGCGACGGAGCGGCTGGCCCGCGCCGTAGTATTCGCGCGTCTCCGACGGCACGAAGACCTGCACCTCGCGGTCGAAGAGCTCCGCGTCGCTGTGCACTTGGAGCGAGCGCACGCGGCGCGGCCCGCCGAGGTCCAATGCGTAGCGGGCGAACCCCGCCTCGGTGAGCGCGGGCGCTTCGGCGGGCACGGTCACACAGTCGGGCGCGACCCACTCGGCCGGGTACGACACGCCGACCACGTCGAACAGGTGCTGCGCACTGTCCACGAGCCACGGCCCCACGCCTTCGGGCACCGGGACGTCGCGCACGTCGATGGTCTCGCCGGCGATGGTGCCCACCGGGAAGACGAAACTCCCGACCCCCGCGACCTGGAGCTGCGCCGGGTGCCACCCCCCGCGCAGATCGTCGAAGCGCAACCACCGCACCG
This sequence comes from Pseudomonadota bacterium, assembly GCA_005776735.1. GTDB lineage: Bacteria > Myxococcota_A > UBA796 > UBA796 > SXON01 > SXON01. Next base: position 387 of record SXOM01000140.1, on the reverse strand, counting down.
CACGGGTGCTCGGACCGACGCGCCACCGGTGCGTCGTCTCCTGCACCAGGTCGAGCTTCTCCTCGTTGAACGGCACACGGTCGGTGGTGGAGAACGAGAAGGGGACCACCTCGCCCGCCGCGTTCTGCACCCACAACGCGCCGCCGAGCGACGCCGGATCGGCGCCCACGACGTCGGCCGGGAGCCGCACCCGCGTGACGCCCGTGGGCGGGGCGGAGAAGAGGGCCCGCTCGGGGGCCTCGACCCGAGGATCGGCCGGGAAGGCGACGGCGACCATGAGCACGATCATGCTTGGGGCTCCTGGTTCTGGGAGGGCGGTTGGTCGTTGCGCACGAGCCAGGCGAAGGCGACGGCGCCGGCGAGCAGGGTGACCGCCATGCCGCCGAA
>SXOM01000139.1 GCA_005776735.1 Pseudomonadota bacterium | reverse complement strand
GCTCACGCCGGGGGAGCGGCCGGTCGCGGCGCGGCGCCCGTGGCGTGGGCTACGGCGCGCGAGGATATTGTTCGAGTACCAGCTCGTCGGGCGCCAAGAGCGCGTTGATGGTGGCGAAGTAGGACTCTTCGTCCAACTTGGCCTGCGTGTTCTTCTTGACCGCCGCGTCCCACGCTGCGACGTCGCCGGCCGCCCACGCGTCGCGCATCGCGGCGTAGGCCGCGGCACGATCGGCCCAGGCCTTGACCAGGAGCGCGTGGGCGTCGGTGATGCGCGGGTCGTTCGGTTCGACCGCCGCGGCGTCGCGCGCCAACTTGTCGGCCGCGGGGCTCAGCTCCTTCGCCAGGAGCTCCGCGAGCGCGGCGCCGTCGGTCTCCTGCTTCTTGATGCGGGAGGCCTCGGTCAGAAAACGCTGGGCGAGAGCTGCGTTTTCCGTCATGACCGGCTGGAGGGCGGTGACGTAGGCTTGGGCGGGCTCGACCTCGCCGCCGCCGGCGCAGGCCAGGATGAAGAGCGCCAGGGCAGCGATGCGGGCGAGGGGACGCACGCCCGGCGCATAACGCGCCGGGTTACCGGGCCGTTCCGTGAAGCTCCTCGAGACCCTCCGAATCCGCGCCGCGTCGGCCGCGCGCCGCCGGGCCGCCCGCTTCGGCGTGGGCGAACGTCCGGCGCGGCTCGACCTCCGGCTCGACGGCTTCGACGCGCCCACGACGGCGGGTGCCGGGGCGGCGCTCCGCGTCGATCAGTGGCAGGAGCGGCTCGTCGAGTACCTGCAGTGGGTCGGCCCCACGCCGGTCCGGATCACCGCGCACGCTGGGCATCCGTTCCTGCCCGACCTCGCGCGGTTCTGCCATCGGGTCGAGATGCCGGTCACCGTGCGCACGGGGCCGGCGGGCCTCGACGTGGCGCGGGCCGAGGAGCTGCTCGACCGCGGCATGCACGTGTGCGAGCTGGTGACCGAGCGCATCGACGCCGAGGCCGAGGCGGCCCTGCGGGCGCTGGTCCACGCCCGCCACGACCGGGCGCTACCGCTCACGGTGCACGTGCACGTGCCGATCCACGAGGGCAGCGCCGACGGTGCGCGGGGTGTCTTCGCCGCGGCCCGCGGTCTCGGGGCCGACGCCGTGGTCCTGTGTCCGCCGTGGCAGGGCGTCGCGCTCGGGCCCAGCGCCCGGGCGGGTGTCGCGGCGGCGCTCGGCGAAGGGTGGCCGCTCCAGGGCACGGGTCGGCTGGCGCGCGAGGTGCTGGTGGCGCTCGCCCCCGGGGGCCCCGGTGCGCCGCGGTCGGGGGGGAACTGCGCGCTCGGGGGCACCCGCCTGGTGCTCGAGCCCGACGGAGCGGCGCGGGTGTGTCCGTTCCATCCGGGGCTGGCCACGGGCCCGCTCGCCGAATCGGGGGCGGCCCTGGCCGCCCACCGCGCCGCGATCCGTCGATGTGATCGGCGTTGTGGGCACCCCGAACTGGTTTGACGGCGGGCGCGGACTGAGGTAAACGCCGGGGCTTCCGATTCTGGCAGCGGAGACCTCTCGTGATCGTGGCCCTCAACGACATTCCCACCCGCGGACTCGACGTCCAGGTCGGGTCGTGGGCGGCCGCCGCGTGTGCCGAGGCGATGGCGGGCGAGGTCAAGGCGTACGAGGGGTCGCTCCAGGTCACGCGCCATGGGGTCCACATCGGCGTCCGCGGCGAGCTGCACCTCGTCGGCGAGGTCCCGTGCGATCGGTGCGGCGCCGCCTGCCTGCTCAGCCTCGGGGGCGATCTCAGCGTGCTCTACAGCCCGCTCGCCGCAATCCCCGAAACGGTCGAGGACGAGGAGGGGCCGCCGCGCCCCCCGGTCGACCCTGGTTTTCCGGTCGAGGACGTCGGGGAGTACGACGGTGTCGCGCTCGACCTCGCCCACGTCGTCCGCGAGTGGGCGCTGGTCGAACGGCCGCCCCGCGTCCTGTGCGGCGAGCTCGACGAAGCCGAGGAGCCCGCCTGCCGGGCCCGCTTCGCCGCGCTCAGCGGCGACGCGCGTGGGCCCGCGCCGGTAGACCCCCGCTTTTCCAAGCTTCTCTCTCTACAACCCCCCTCCGAGGAATAGTCCCATGCCCGTTCCCAAGAAGCGCATGTCCCGCAGCCAGACCGGTCAGCGCCGCGCGCACGACGCGCTCGTGCTCAACGCCGCCATCGAGTCCTGCCCCGACTGCGGTGCGTCCAAGCTCCGTCACCGCGTGTGCGACGCGTGCGGCAGCTACCGCGGCCGCAAGGTCTTCTCCGACAACGACGCCCCTGCCGCCGAGTAGTGGCCGATCCGCGCCCCATCGCGCTCGACGCGTTCGGGGGGGACAAAGCACCTGAGGTGATCCTCGAGGGCGCCGCGTTGGCGCTCGCGCAGGGGGTCCCCGTGTTGCTCGTCGGCGACACCGACCGGCTGCGTGGCAAGGTGCCGCGCGGCGCGGAGGTGGTGCACGCGCCCGAGGTCGTCGGGATGGACGAGCCGGCCACCACGCCGCTCCGCAAGAAGCCCAACGCGTCCATCCGGCGCATCTTCGAGCTCTTGCGCGACGGTTCGGTGCAGGCCGCGGTCACCTGTGGGCACTCGGGCGCCGCCATGGCGTGTGCGCTGCACGTGCTCGGCCCGCTCCCCGGCGTCGACCGCCCCCCGCTGTGCACGGTGGTGCCGCGCAAGGACGGCGGCCAGCTCGTCCTCCTGGACCTCGGGGCCAACGTCGATTGCAAGCCGCAGCACCTCGCGCAGTTCGCGGTGCTCGGCGAGGCCTACGCACGGGCGGTGCTGAAGTTGCCCACCCCGCGCGTCGGCCTCCTGGCCAACGGCGAAGAGCAGGGAAAGGGCAACGCCCAGGTGCGCGCCGCGTTCTCCGAGCTCGACGCCATCGACTTCGCCTTCGTGGGGAACGTCGAGCCGCTGGGCGCCCTGCGCGGCGAGTGCGACGTGCTCGTCTGCGACGGATTCGTCGGCAACGTCATGCTCAAGACGGTCGAAGGCACCATCGAGGTCGCAGGCCACGTGCTGAAGGAGGAGCTGCGGCGGCGCCCCGACGCGCTGTTGGGTCGGTGGCTGCTCGCCGGAGCGTTCCGGCGTTTCCGCCAGCGCACCACCTACGACTCGGTCGGGGGTGCCCTGCTGCTCGGCGTCGATGGCGTGGCGGTGGTCGGCCACGGGCGGGCCGACGCGCGGGCCGTCGCGAGCGCGATGCGCTACGCGCGGAGCTGCGCGGCGGCGGGCCTCGTCGCCGCGGTGCGGGCCGACGCCGCGCGGCTGCTCGGTCCGCGCAACGGGCGGTAGCACGCACCGGTTCTGACCCGCGCGGTGGAACGCTGGCGGGGGGCGAGCGGGCAGGGTTAGGCTCCGCGCCATCCGAGGAACCCCGATGGCCAGCGAAGACACCACCCGCCGCGTGAAGGACCTGATCGCCGAGTCGCTCGGCGTCAACCCCGCCGAGGTCAACCCCGACGCGTCGTTCATCGACGACCTGGGCGCCGACTCGCTGGACAT
>SXOM01000138.1 GCA_005776735.1 Pseudomonadota bacterium | reverse complement strand
GGGCGGCGGCCTCGGCGGCGTCAGCGAGGATGGCGCGCGCCCCGAGCGCGTGCAGCGTCGGGTGGTCGCCGGCCAGCCGGATGCCGAGCCGCGCTTTCGCTTCGGCGGTGGCGGTCTCGGCGCGCTCGCGGACGCGGCGCGCGGCGCCGAGGGTCGGATCGTCGGTCGCCTCGACCGGGACCGGGGCGGTCACCGCCGCGAACAGCCCCCGGTGGATGCGGAGCACGTCGTTGGCCCCTTCGAAGATGCGCGTGATCCGGGTGTCCCGGACCAAGAGCGCGATGCCCGTCTCTTCGACGTAGCCGTACCCACCGTGCAATTGCAGCGCGAGGTCGCACACCTCGCCGGACACCTCGCTGGCGAAGACCTTGGCGCTGAGCGAACGCACCTCCAGGCCGGCCTCGTCCGCCGCCGTCTGGTCCACGAGCGCGCCGGCGGCGTAGGTCAGCGCCGCCATGTCGGCGAGCTGCTCGCGCACGACCAGGAGCTGGTCCAGGCTCTTGCCGAACTGGACCCGCTCGGCGGTGTGGCGTCGGGTCATCGCGAGGGCTTGCGCGGCGGTGCCCACGCACCCGGCGGCCATGACCGTGCGCCCCCAGCTCAGGATGTGGCGCAACATCTCGGCGCCCTGACCGGGCGGGCCGAGGAGGCGGTCCGCGCCGAGCTCCATCCCGTCCAGCGACAACGTCGTCGTCGACGAAGCGCGCAAGCCGAGCTTGCCCTCTTCGGGGCCGACCTCGAGGCCGGCGTCGCCGCGGGCCAGGAGGAGCAGGCTCTGCCCCTTCCGGTTTCCACCGAGGCCGGGCGAGCGCCCGGACACGGTGTAGAGCGTGGCCAACGCGCCGTTGGTGACGAAGATCTTGGCCCCGCGCACCGTGTACCCCTCCCCGGCCGGCTCGATGAGCGTGCGGAGCGCGGTCAGGTCGCTCCCGGCGTCGGGTTCGGTCGTGGCGAACGCGGCCAGCGCCTTGCCGGCGGCGAGGTCGGGCATCCACCGCTCGTGCTGGGCCGGGGACCCCCACCGCACCAGGCCGCGCGTCCCGAGGCCCAGGTGCAGGCCCAACGTGGTGGCCACCGCCCGGTCGCGGCGGGCGAGGCGCTCGATCACCACGGCAGCAGCGCGCAGATCGAGGCCGAGCCCCCCGAATGCCTCGGGGAGCACCAGCCCGAAGAGGCCCATCTCGGCCATCTCCTCCACCAGGCCCGTGGGCATGCGGTGGGCCCGGTCCAGGGCGAGCGGGTCGATGCGGTCGGTCGCCCAGCGCCCGACGGTGTCGGCGATGGTGTCAAGCATGGGCGATCCGACGATCCGCGAGGGCCAGGAGCGCGGAGACGGTCGTGATCTGCACGGCCTCCTCCAGCTCGATGTCGATGCCGAACTCTTCGGACAACATCGAGACGAGCTCCATCGAGCTCACGGAGTCCAGGCCGAGGTCTTCGCGGAGGCGGTCGTCGACCTTGATCTCCTGGGGCGGGACCGCGCTGAGGTCGGAGAGGATGCGGAAGATGCGGTCGTGGCTGGCGGCGTCGATCATGGCGAGGGCTCCGGTTGGGGCGTGAAGAAGCCGAGCGGGGTCGCCCAGCGGACGAAGTCGGCGAGGCTCTCGCCGAAGGGGCGGAAACGCAGGCCGAGGGACCGTTCGGCCAACGATGCGTCGAGCGGCACGCCGTGGACGGCCAGCTCCGCGATCTCGACGCTCAGGCCCGCGCGGACGCCCGACTCGCGGGCGTCGGCCTCGCTGCGGCGGGCCAACTCCAGGAACGCGGCGTCGGACATCGGCGGCGACGGCGGGGCCACGCCGAGGTGCGGCGCGGCGTCGGTCAACAGGGCATGGAGCCTGCGGCTCGAGCCCGAGAGGATCACCCGCGCCGGCGCGTCGGCCCGGACCGCCATGCGGGCCACGCCCACCGCGACGTCGCGCGGGTCGACGATCGAGACCACGCCGTCGTTGTGGGGCGGGTCCATCCCGCGCCCCAACGCCACGACCAGGGCGCTGGTGCCGACCCGGAGGTCGCCCGGCCCGATGCAGCCCGACGGCAACGCCACGCGCACCTCCATGTCGTGCGCGGCGGCGAAGATCTCCTCCATCGCCCACTTCAGCCGGTGGTACAGCCCGTGGGGCGGGGCGGCGGGCCAGCGGTCGGCCTCGGTGGCCGCGCCGCCGTCGGGGCGCGGCGCGACGGTGGCCGTGCTGGAGACGTAGACCAGCCGACGCACCCCCGCCGCCTCCGCGGCCGCCACGACGGCGTGGGCCTGGCGGCGGGCCAGGGCTTCGGACCCGACCGGGTCGAGCGAGTGCCGCGGGTAGTGCCCGGCGACGTGCACCACGGTGTGCACCCCGGCCATCGCCGCCCCCAACGTGTCGGGCTCGTCGAGGTCGGCGAGCACCCGCTCGGCGCGGCGGCTCAAGAGGCCGAGCACGTTGGACCGGCGGCGCCGCCCGCATCGGGGTTCGACCCCTTCGGCCCGCAGCGCGTCGACGACGTGGAGTCCGAGGTACCCGTTGGCCCCGAGCACCAGGACCCGACTATCCATGGACGTGCTCCGCGAGCGCCACCGCGGCGTCGCGCCGCCGGACCTTGCCGCTGGTCGTGCGCGGCAACGACCCGGGCGCCACCGGCAGGACCACGTCCAAGCGGACGCCCAGCGCGTCGAGCACCGCCGCGCGCACCCGCCGCACCGGGTCGCCGTCGAAGGCGGGCGGGACTTCGACGGCGAGCACCAGCCGCTCGCCCTCTTCGCCGGGCACCGAGAACGCGGCGGCCCCCGCCATCGCGGCGTCGACCGCGTCGGCGGCGGCACGCTCCAGGTCGTACGGGTGGAACTTGCTCCCGTTCTGGATCAGCAGCTCCTTGGCGCGCCCGGTCACGTACAGTTGCCCGCCGCTCACGACGCCCAGGTCGCCCGTGCGCAGCCACCCCCCCACCAGCGCCGCGGCGGTCTCGGCCTCGTCGCGGAAGTAGCCCCGCATCAGCGAGCCGCTCCGCACCTCGATGGCCCCCTCCTCGCCGACGCCGACCACGCCGCCCTCTCCGGTGACGCGCACCTCCACGCCGGGAACGGGCGCCCCGCACGAGGGCACACGACGCAGGTGCCCGACGTGGTCCTCGGCGGGGCGCGCGGGATCGTAGATGGCCACCGCGAGCGTGTTCTCGGCGAGGCCGTAGGCGGGCCGCACGACGCCCGCGGGGAGGCCGTCGGGCGCGAACCGGGCCTGGAACCCGTCGAGCGTGCCGCGGTGCACCGGCTCGGCGCCGTCCAGGCCGATCCGCCACGCCGAGAGCGAACCGCCGACGCTGCGCACCCGCCGCGACGCGAGCCGCCACGCGAAGTCCGGCGCCGCCGCGACGGTCCCGCCCACCTCGGCGAACCGCCGCACCCAGCGCTCGGGGTGGAGCAAGAACTCGCCCGGCGTCATCAGGTGGAGCGGGAACCCCGCCCACAGCGGGCACAACAGGCCGCCGACCAGCCCCATGTCGTGGAAGAGCGGCAGCCAGCTCACCCCGCGGTCGGCCGGGCCGAGCGACATGGCCTGCACCATCGACCGGACACACGTCGTCAGCGCACGCTGGGTGATCTCGGCGCCACGCGGCCGCCCCAGGCTGCCGCTGGTGAACTGCACCAGCGCGACGGCCTCCGCGGCCGGGTCCACGTCGCCGCCCGCGCCCGAAGCCGCCGGCTCGGTGAGCACCGGCGCGCCCGCCGCCGCGCCGAGCGCCGCGGTGTCGAACATCGCGTCGGTCACGACGGCGGAGACCGCCGCCACGTCGAAGAGCGGCCGGAGGGCGTCGACCTTCCGGGCCCCGTCGACCAGGCTCACCGGCCAGGACAGCGGCACGGCGGCGGCGCCGGCGAGGTGGGCCCCGAAGAAGGCCGCCACGAACCGCTCGTCGTTGGGCAACCACAGCGCGACGCGGTCCCCGGGGCGAACGCCGACCCCGACCAGCGCCCGCCGCCACCGCCGGGCCTGGGCGTGCAGCTCCGCGCGCGACCAGATCCGCAGCGCCGTGGCCGGACCGGTGGTGAGCCAGGGCTCCGCCTCCCCGGCGGGGGTGCAGAGCGCCGCCAGCAGCGTGGATGGTCCGCGAGGATCGAGGGGCAAACCCTGCAGTTCCGCAGGTTCAGGGGGAGGGAGGTGCATGGCGGCCCCCCGGCAGTACCCCGGGGGGGCCCGTCGCCCAATCGGTCTGTCGACCGATGGTGACCGATGCGCGACCGATGCGCGGCGCCGACCCGCCCCACCGCGCCTCGGGACGGGCCCGCGGCGCCGCCCCGATTACACTGGCCCCGAATGCGCCAGCTCACCCCTTCCGTCGACGACTACCGCATCCCCCGCGAGCCCTTCTACCGCGGTGTGGCCGACGAGATCACGCTCTTCGAGCACGCGTGGACGGCCAACCTCCCGGTGCTCCGGAAGGGTCCGACCGGCTGCGGCACGACCCGGTTCGTCTCCCACATGGCGTGGCGGCTCGGGCGGCCGCTGGTCACCGTCGCCTGCCACGAGGACCTCAGCGCGTCCGACCTGCTCGGTCGGTACCTGCTCACCGGCGACGAGACGGTGTGGGTCGACGGGCCGCTCACCACCGCCGTCCGGCACGGCGCCATCGTGTACCTGGACGAGGTGGTCGAAGCGCGGAAGGACACGCTGGTCGTCATCCACCCGCTCACCGACGACCGCCGCGTCTTGCCGATCGACCGGCTCGCGACGGTGTTGTCCGCCCCGGCCGAGTTCATGATGGTCGTCAGCTACAACCCCGGGTATCAGTCGGTGATCAAGGAGCTCAAGCCGTCCACCCGGCAACGCTTCGTCTCGCTGGACTTCCGCTACCCACCGGCCGACGTCGAGCGCGAGATCGTGCAGCGCGAAGCAGGGTTGGACCTCGATCGTGCCGGGCGCCTCGTGAAGATCGGCGAGAAGATCCGCAACCTCACCGACCGCGGGCTCGAAGAGGGCGTGAGCACGCGCCTGCTCGTGTACTGCGGCAAGCTCCTGGCCCAGGGCGTCGAGCCGCGGTCCGCGTGTCGTGCCGCGTTCACGCGCACCCTCACCGACGACCGCGATCTGGGCCGCACGATCGATGAGATCGTCGCGGACTACTTCTAGTCGGTGTCGCGACTCTTCGACGCCTTGCGCCGGGCCCGGGGCCGCCTCGCCGAGGACGCCGAGGTGCCCCCCTGGGCGCGCGACCTGGCGCCGGCCCTGCACCTGTTGCGCACCGACACCGCGGCGCTGCGGGCGTGGCTGCGGTACCGCGCCGCGATCCGGGACGGCATCGGCGAGGCCGAGGCCGAAGCCTACGGGCGCATCGTCGCGGCGGTCGCGCGCCACGACGGGGAGCTCGCCCGCATCGTGGCGGTCACCATCCCCGACCACATCGCACGGGTGCCGGCCACCCGCCGCGGGGTGTACTTCGCCCAGCTCGAGGCGGTCGCGGCCGCGCGGCCCGAGGCGCTCGGCGTGCTCGCGCGCACGCTCCCCGAGCTGGTGCAGACCCTCGACGACGAGCGGCTGGCGCGCTTTGTGCAGCAGGGGGTCGCCCTGCATGCGGAGAGTCACCAGAAGGCCGAGTCGTTCCTCAAGCGCGAGTCGGTCGCCGCCCACTCGGCGGAGTCGGCCCTGCACGCGGGCGTCGCGCTCGCCGACGTGTCGCGCACCCTCACGCTGTACGCGCGCGCCCATTGTGGCGAAGACGTCCAGGTGCGGCCCGGCAAGGGCCGAGCGTTCTCCGACGGCCACCACGTGTACCTGCCCGAGCGCGTGGAGCGATTCGGCGACGACCGCGACTTCGCGGTGTACCGCGTCCTGACCGCCCTCGGGGCCGGGTACCTGGAGTTCGGAACGTTCGACCTCGACCTGAGCCAGCTTCCGCCCCCGGATGGGGCGTGGCCCGACGCGCGGGAGGGCGAGAGCGAGCTCGAGCGGTGGTTCCGGAGCTTCGCCAACAAGAGCCTGGCGCGCGAGCTCTTCCAGCTCCTCGAGGACGCGCGGATCGAAGCCCGTCTGCGCGTGGAGTACCCGGGAATCGCGCGCGACCTCGGCGTGGTCGGCGCCGCGATGCGGGGCGCCCGCCCCGAACCGAAGGCCGCCGCCGCGCGCGCGGTCGAGGCCCTGGCGCGCGAGGTGTGGGGGCTCGAGCGGCTGAGTGTCGAGCCCGAAGCCGACGCGGCGCTGGCGCCGCTGCGGGCCGTGGCCGCGCACCTCGACACGCTCGGCGTGGCCGACGTCGCCCGCGCCGTCCAGGCGCACTACCCGGCGATCGAAGCATTGATGTTGCGCGCGAAGCCCGGGGAGTCGCCGCCGCGCAGCCAGGGGAGCGAACGCCTGCGCGGTCCGCGCGACCCCGGCGCGAGCCCCGAGCCGCCCCAGTTCCAACCGCCCGAGCTCGGCGCGCGCATCGATCCCGAGGCGGCGGGAAGCGAAGAACGAAGGGCCGAGGCCGAAGCCCGCCGCATGCAGCAGGAGGCCCAGGCGCGGGGCGAATCCCTGTCGATGGCCGAAGCGCGGGAGCGTCGGCGCGACGCCGAACGCCGGCGCCAGGAGCTGGTCGACGCCACCGCGTTCGCGCAGATGGAGGCGATGCTCGACCGCCACCCGCCCCCGGGCGGCGCGCTCGTCGACGCCGCCCCCGAAGCGCCGGGGAGCCGGTCGGCATCGGCCAGCGGCCTGCCGCAAGACCCGGACGTGGCGGCCACCGGGCGCAACTACGTCTACCGCGAGTGGGACGCGTCGATCGACGACTACAAACCCCGCTGGGTCGTGGTCCGCGAGGCGCGGCTCCGCGAGGGCGACCGGAGTTTCGTCGACGAGGTGATGGAGCGGGAACGCCACCACATCGACCGCCTGCGCCGCACGTTCGAAGCGCTGCGGCCGCAGGGGCGCGCGGTGGTGCGAGGCCTCCCCGACGGCGACGAGCTCGACATCGACCGGGTCGTCCGCAACGTGGTCGAGGGCCGCGCGACCGGCGAGCGTACCGACCGCCTGTACACCCGCAGCCTCCCCGAGCGCCGCGACGTCGCGGTGGCGTTCCTGCTCGACATGTCCAGCTCGACCAACGAAGCGACGGCGGCCGGCGGCAAGCGGCGGGTCATCGATGTGGAGAAGGAGGCGCTGATCGTCGTCGCCGAGGCGCTCGCCGCGATCGGCGACCCGTTCGCCATCTACGGGTTCTCCGGGTACGGTCGCGAACACGTGGCGTTCTACGTGGCGAAGGAGTTTCGCGACGGCTGGGACGATCGCGCCCGCGAGCGGGTGGGGCGCATCAGCTTCAAGATGGAGAACCGCGACGGGGCGGCCATCCGGCACGCCACGCGCAAGCTGATGGCGGAGCCCGCCCGTTCTCGCATCTTGTTCCTACTCTCCGACGGAAAGCCGCTGGACTGTGGTTGCGACCACTACTACGACCGCTACGCCCAGGAAGACACCCGCGTGGCGCTGCGGGAGGCGCGGAAGGTGGGCGTGCACCCGTTCTGCGTGACGGTCGACCCGACGGGGCCGGCGTACTTGAAAAAAATGTACGGCGACATCGGCTACTGCGTGATCGACCGCGTCGACCTGCTCCCGGCGCGCATCGTGAACGTGTACAAACGCCTCGCGTTGTGAGGTCCACGGTCGGGGAGACCGATGGGGCCCGCGCCGCGACCGACCGGAGAGCGGCGGAGGCTGGCGCGCGGTCCGCGGCGACGGGGAAAGCTGCGCAATTTTCGCCGGACGTGTGACGATGGATTGTCAAGAGCCGGTCAACGGGTTACGCTCGCGGCGCGCGGCACCGCCGCGCTCACTCCCGAGGAGACGTAGTGAAGCACCGTTCCCTGCTGCTGGCCCTGGTGGGCGTGGCCGCGCCCTCTTCCGCCTTCGCCGCCGAATCCGCTGGATTCGACGCGCACAACTTCCACCTGTTCGCCGCCGACGGGCAGCCGGTCGCGCCCTTGCAGGCCCCGAGCCCGTTCATCACCCGCGGCTTCTTCGGCGCCGCGGTCTTCGAGTACGCGGACTCGCCGTTGGTCCGCGTCCCGGCGAGCACCGACGGGTCGATCGACTGGTCGCAGCAGGAGCCCGTCCTCGACGACGTGATGGCGCTCAACTTCAACGTCGGCTGGGCCCCGGTGCGCTTCGTGCGCCTCGACGTGGGCCTGCCGCTCTTCGTGTCTTCGGTCGGCACCGCCGGCGCCAACGGCTTCGCCGCGGGCGACCTGCGGGTGGCCGCCACCCTCGGGTGGAGCAAAGAAGAGCAGCGCGGCTTCGGCGTCGCGCTCGTGCCGTTCGTCACCGTGCCCATGGGCGGCGACGCGGCCTTCCTCGGGGAGAGCGGCGTCTCCGCCGGCGGCGACGTCACCCTCGGCTTCCACGGCGACCGTTTCCTGGCCGCCGCGGGCGCCGGGTACGCGTACAAGCCCGACATCACGCTCGACAACCTCACCGGCGCCGACCAGGTCACCGTGAGCGCGGTGGTCGGCTACGAAGTGGTCGAGCACCTCGGCATCAACGCCGAGATCAAGGCGGGCCTGCCGCTGTCGGCCGAGTCCTTCGCCGGCACCGAGACGCCGGCCGAGCTCATCGGCCACGCGAAGTACCAGCTCCCGATGGGCCTCAACTTCCTCGCCGGCGGGGCCGGCGGCCTCAGCTACGGTGCGGGCACGCCCGCGTGGCGCGCGTTCGTGGGCGTCGGCTACGGGCCGGTGTTCAAGAAGGGCCCGCCGCCCCCCCCGCCCGACCTCGACGCCGACGACGACGGCATCAACGACGACGTCGACGCCTGCAAGACCGAGCCCGAGACGGTCAACCAGTACAAGGACACCGACGGTTGCCCCGACGCCATCGGCGGCCTCACCGCGTCCTCCACGGTCGACGGCAAGCAGGTCCCCGGCGCCATCACGCTCACCGGCCCCGCCGGCGCGCAGACCGGCAGCGGCTCGCTCAAGGTCGACCGCGCCGAGCCGGGCAGCAACTGGTCCGGCAAGGCCACCTGGCGTTGCTACGCCGGCGAAGCCACCACCACCGCCAAGGAAGGCGACACCACGCTCGACATCGTGCTCAAGCCGGTGCTCGACGCCAAGGCCGCGGTCGAGGTGGTCGACAAGAAGGGCAAGCCGGTGCCCGGCGCCACCGTCAAGTGGGACGTGGCGGCCGGCGGCGGCTGCGTGCCGGCCGGCGGGCCCGTCCCGCTCGCGGGCGGCAAGGGCGAGATCGCGGTGGGCGCGGGCAAACACCGCATCTTCGTGACCGCCACCGAGATGACCAACTACACCGGCGAGTTCGAGTTCACCGCCGGCCAGTCCACCAACATCCGGGTGGAGCTCGACACCACGAAGATCAAGCTCGAAGCCAAGCAGATCGTGATCCTCGACAAGGTGTTCTTCGAGACCAACAAGGACATCATCAAGCCCGAGTCGTTCAAGCTGCTCGACGAGGTGGCCTCGGTCATCCTCGCCAACCCGCAGGTCGGGCGCGTCGAGGTGGCGGGCCACACCGACAGCGACGGAAACGACACCGACAACCTCGACCTCTCGCAGCGGCGCTCCGACTCGGTCAAGCGGTACCTCGAGGGCAAGGGTGTCCCGACCGAGCGCCTGGTCGCGAAGGGCTACGGCGAGACCAAGCCGCTCGAGAGCAACAAGTCCTCCAAGGGCAAGGCCAAGAACCGGCGCGTCGAGTTCAACCTCGTCGACCAGGCCAACCCCACCGCCCCCATCGATGCCGCGCCCGGGACCCCCGGCGCGACCCCGACCAAGTAGCCGAAACCACAGGAGAAACCCATGACTTCGATCCTTCTTCTGCTGGCGGGCGTGGTGCCGACGGCCAGCGCGGCCGACGTGCTCTACTGCGTGGATTCGGTGGCAGGCACCGACGCGATGGCCGCGGCGCTCGCCGCGTCCAGCCACACGGTGTCGACGTACACCGACCTCGAGACCGACTGCGAGCTCCAGATCGCGACCGGCTCGTACGACCTGGTCATCGTCGCGATCCAGGGCAACTCGCAGACCATGCCCAACCTCACGGCGCGACTCCTGCTCGGCACCGAGCCCACGATCGTCAACGACTGGATGATCGGGGCGAGCAGCGCCATCGCCGCCACCTACGGGGTGGTGGTGACGACGGTGAACCCGACCACGATCTCCGGCATCGACGCTCGCCTGAGCACCGGTGTGTCGAGCTCGGTCTCGCTCACCAACCCGGGCTGGGGCACCTACGCCTACAGCATGAGCACCTCGTGGGAGTCGCTCGCCGACTTCGAAGACGGCAGCTCCGCGATCATCACCAACGGCCCGCAGATCCTCAACGGCTTCCTCACCGACACGTTCGCGACCGCGGCCGACGGCGAGCAGTTGTACACCAACGAGATCGCGTTCGCGCTCGCGGGCGGGATCTTCGACCTCGACGAGGACGGCTACTACGACGGCGTCGACGACTGCGACGACAACGACGCGACCGTCAACCCCGCCGCCACCGAGACCTACTACGACGGCGTCGACCAGGACTGCGACGGCGCGAGCGACTACGACGCCGACGGCGATGGCTTCGACAGCGACGCCTACGGTGGCGACGACTGCGACGACACCGACGGCACCGTCAACCCCGACGCCGCCGAGACCTACTACGACGGCGTCGATCAGGACTGCGACGGCGCGAGCGACTACGACGCCGACGGCGACGGCGAGGACAGCGACGCCTACTCGGGCACCGACTGCGACGACGCCGACGGCACCGTCAACACCGCCGCGACCGAGACGTACTACGACGGCACCGATCAGGACTGCGACGGCCTGTCCGACTACGACGCCGACTGGGACGGCTACGACAGCGACGCCTACGGCGGCGACGACTGCGACGACACCACCTTCTTCACCAACCCCGGTCGGTCGGAGATCTGGTACGACGGCGACGACAGCGACTGCGACGGCGGGTCGGACTACGACCAGGACGGCGACGGCTTCGACGACGCGACCTACGGCGGCACCGACTGCAACGACGTCGACGTGACCATCAATCCCGACGCGGTCGAGATCACCGACGGGCAGGACAACAACTGCGACGGCACCACCGACGAAGTCGGCCCCGATGCCGACGGCGACGGCCTGGGCGACGCCGACGAAGCGTG
>SXOM01000012.1 GCA_005776735.1 Pseudomonadota bacterium | reverse complement strand
TCCCACGGGTCGACCCCCGCCGGCAGCGCTCGCCGTTCGTGCATGATCTCCACCAACGTCTCCCACGCCCCCGCGTCCGCATACAGGCGCAGCGCCTCCAACAGGGCGGTCTTGCCGCTCCCGTTGCGCCCGGTCACGAGGTTGACCCGCGCGAGCTTCGGGACCTCCAGGAAGTCGAAGCAGGAGTACCCGGTGATGGTGAACTTGCTCAGCACCCCGGGAGCGTAACCCCGTCGTCGGGCCGCGCGCCGGACCCTGCCCGCGCCCGGCCCGGTCGCGGCGCGGACCCCAAAACCGACGAACGCCGCCCCGAAGGACGGCGCCGCCAGCCACAGGACGCCTACACCGGCGCGGTGCGGCTCTTGCCGTTGAGCAGCTCGAGCTTGAAGATCGACAAGCCGCCGGCGATGAGGCGCTTGGCCTCGGACACGCTCGCGATGCTCGCCGCGGTGCGCGCGACGAAGCGCGGCCGCATGTAGAACTTGCGGTGCGCGATCTTGAGGAGATCGAGGATCTGCTCCTTGGTCAGGTGCTCCTCCCAGCAGGCGGGCACCTCGACGCCGCAGAGCGGGTCCTTCATCAGGCGATCCCAGCAGTCCGCCGCGAAGAGGCCCTTCTTGGCGCCCTCCTCGAAGGACTCGGTGCCCGGGTAGGGCGAGAAGACCGCGAAGACCGCGTAGTCGGCGTCGAGCTTGATCATCTCGTCGATGTTCTTCTCGGCTTCGACCATGCTGCGCTCGTGCGGGCCGCCGAGCATGATGTACGCGACCGAGCGCACGCCCTCTTCGCGGCACCACTTGAAGACGCGGTGCACGTCGTCGGTGTCGCAGTGTTTGCCCCAGACGTCGAGCCCCTCGTTGTTGGTGGACTCGACCCCGAAGTGGATCTTGGTGCAGCCGGTCTCGGCGCAGCGACGGATCTGCTCGCGGGTGGTGCCGGCGATCGTCGTCTTGTAGCCCCAGTTGAACTTGAGGCCGCGCCGCTCGATGCCGTCGCAGAACTTCATCGCCCACTGGCTGTTGGGCGTGAACAGGTCGTCGATGAAGTGGGTCTCGGTGATGCCGAGGGAGACGCAGTGCTCCATCTCGTCGAGGATGTTGTCGATGTCGCGCATCCGGTACTGCTTCTTGTAGGTGAGGCAGAACGGGCAGGAGTGCGGACAGCCGCGGCTGGTGATGGCCGTGGTGTTGAGCGGCTGCTTGCAGCCGGGCAGGTAGTAGTCGCGGAAGCGGGTGCGGCTGCGGTCGGGCCAGGGGTACGCGTCGAGCGACTTGGTGCTCTTGCGCTCCTTGTTCTTCACGATCTGGCCGTCGCTACCCTTGAACCACACGCCCTCGATGCCCTCCCAGGACTTGCCGGCGTCGTAGGCCTGCACCATCTCGAGGAAGGCGTCCTCGCCGTCGCCCGTGAGGATGGCGTCGGCGTCCTTGAGCTGGGCCGCGTAGTCGGGGAACATCGAGCAGTGCGGGCCGCCGAGCACGATCTTCGCGTTCGGGTTGAGCTTGCGCACCGTGTTGATGGTCATCTGCACGTCGGGCAGCGAGTGCGTGTACGTGCTGATGCCGACCAGGTCGAGCGGGTAGCGCTTGAGCTGCGCTTCGAACTCGGGGTAGTCCAGGTCGTCGACCACCGGGTCGAAGATCTCGGCGACGTACTTGGACCGCTTCTCGATCGCGGCCTGGATGTACATGAGGCCGAGCGGCGGGAAGCAGTACACGCCGTAGGCCATGGCCTTGGGGATGCCGGCCCAGACACGGAGCTGCTCAGGGGGGTTCAGAAGCGTGATGTCCACGAGTCCTCCGGGGGCCCGACGGCGGGCGAAGGGCGATTATAGCGAAGAGAAGGGCGGCTTGATGCCGAACAGCCGCCAGGGGAAGAAAAGCGGAACTTCGCGGCGGTACGCTTCGTACTCCTCCCCGAAGATCTCGATGAGCTGGGGCTCCTGGCGCACCACCTTCTCGACCAGCGAGCCGGCCAACAGGAGCGGCGCGAGGATGACCACGAAGGTGAACGAGTTGAGCGCCACGCCGACCGCCAGGAAGCCGAGCAGCTTCCCGATGACCGACGGATTGCGGCTGTAGGCGTAGATGCCGGAGCGGACCAGCCGCAACGTGCGCCCCGCGGTGGGCGACGGGCTGCCCTTGCCCTCGAAGACCAGCTCCGCGTAGGTGACGCCGACGAACGCCAGGCCGGCCGCCATCAACCCGCCGGCGACCACGTAGTTGGCCGGCGCCGGCAGCAGACCGCCGCCGAAGCCGAGCGCCCGATCCAGCCACAACGCCAACATCGAGATGAGGAACGTGAGCGGGAACAGGAACGGGATGTAGACCTTGGTGACCATGAGGAGAATCTGCGGGGTGAAGACCACCCGCACCGCCCCCGTCGCCATCTGGACCAGATTCGCCATGCCAGTGGCTATACTACCGGGCCATGCGGATGTCGTCTGTAATGGTCGCCACGCTCCTGGCGCTGGCCGCCTGCGAAGAGGACCCGATCCTCGCGCGTGCCCGGGCAGACGCCGCGGCCAAGGCCGAAGGCGTGGCGCCGTCGGGCCCTCCCGGAGAAGCGACCGCTCCGGCGCCCGCCGACGCCGGGTCTCCGCCCCCGGGTGGCGCGGGCGTGGCGGGCGACCCCCCGAAGGGCGATCCCACCCAGCCCCCGCCGGGAGGCGCCCCGGTGCCCGGCGTCGCGGGCGAGCCGGCGAAGGGCGATCCGTCGCAACCGTCGCCGACCGGTCGCGGGGTCCCTGACGAGCCGAGCCCCGCGCCCCCCGGTGCACCCGGCGGCGGCAAGCCGGGGATTCCCGGCGATCCTGGCGCGCGTCCCGGGGGTGTGGCGCGCGTGGAGGGCCCGGCGGTGGCGGTCGCCGGCACCGTCGCCTACGCCGGTTGGCGCGCAGGACAGGTGCGGATCGACGCCTTCGACGGGGATCACACGCGGCACGGCACCCAGCCGGGGGTCGTGGCCTCCGCGCGCCTCGATCGACCGGGTCCGTTTTCGATCGACGTGCCCCAGGGGGCGGGAAAGCTCTACTTCGAAGCGGTGATCGACGAAGATGGCGACGGGAAGCCCGGACCGCAGGACCCGATGGGTACGGCGGATCGGTACCCCGTGACCGTGGGCACCACGCCGATCACCGGGCTGACGATCACGCTCAAACGCCGTGAACCTCCGCCCGGTGGCAAGAAGCAGGGCGATTACTGAGGCGGGCGCGCCGCGACCGTCCCGAAGGCGGCAGGGTCGTCCGCGCGCCCGAGGTCGCGGCCCGAAAGCCCCCTCGCACCGCGCGCCCCGCTTCGGGATCTGCGTCAGCGCCCGCGGCAGGTCCGCGGGTCGGACGTCGAAGTGATGCACGCCTGCATCCACGCGTGTCGGGTCGCCATCCAGTCGCGTAGCTCGGCGATCTCGGCGTCGAAGTCGGCCTGCGACCAGCGCGCACGGTCGCGCGCGGCCGGCTCCTGCAGGTCTTCGGCCAGCGTGAGCACCATCGTGTCGAGCGCTTCGGCCGAGAGTGCGCCGGCGAGGAGCGACTCGAACCGTGCCCAGTAGCGCTCCGCGAACGCGGGGTCGGCGAAGAGCCCTTCGTACCACCCGAAGGTGAAGACGGCGGTGCAATCCGTGGTCTCGTTCTGGTTGTCCCACCACGTCGGGTCGAAGGAGCGGGGGTCCTGCGAGCCGGCGGTGCGATCGAAGTCCCAGGCCGGACCCGCGAAGACGACACCCTCGCGGTCCTTGTAGAAGTACCCGCTGAGTCGGAACGCGTCGGGGTTCTTCATCACCACGTTGACGATGTGGTGGTCGATGAACGAGTCCACATCGAGGTGTTCGTCGTACCCGTCGAGGTCGGCCACCGCCCAGCCCAACGCGTCGATCGTGTCCGCGAGGTACTCCGCCTGCGGCCGCGCGAGCTCGTCCTCGGCCGGGTCGACGGCGACGAACCCCTGCTGGAACTCGAACTCGCCGCCCGCGCTCCCGGCGCTGAAGCCCGACTCGCCGCTCCCCGGCCGGTCGATCTTGAAGAGGTAGCCGCCGGTCAGCTCCGGCTCGGCGAGGTCGTCGGGCCCGAGCGGCGTGATCGCGACGCGGT
Source organism: Pseudomonadota bacterium (assembly GCA_005776735.1). Classification (GTDB taxonomy): domain Bacteria; phylum Myxococcota_A; class UBA796; order UBA796; family SXON01; genus SXON01. The sequence continues at coordinate 4,318 of SXOM01000012.1, read as the reverse complement.
CGGCGCCGACCTCGATCTCCTCCAGCAGCACGTACACGCCGAGGTAATCGTCGGTGGAAACGGCCTGCCCGCGATCCCCGAGGAACAGCTCCACGAAGCGGTGCCGGGGGGCGTAGCGCCCCACCGCGCGGCTGATCTCGAAGGCGAGCGGGTTCCGGATGAGCGCCTCGTCGTAGTAGTACGGGGCGTAGAGCACCCAGTCGGCGTCCTCCGGCAGGCCCAGGAGCGGGTCGTTGCGGTCCGCGTCGCTCTCCGACTCCCACAACTCCATGTCGTAGGCCTTCTTTTCGAACCCTGAAGAGCTGGACCCGCGCACGTGCAGGCGGGCCCGGCCGCTGTCGGCGGGTGCCTCCGCCACCGCGGCGATGCCGTCGTCTCCGACGTCGTGGACGGTGAGGCCGAGGGCCACGTCGGAGGTGTCGTCGGGCGCGGAGTCGTCGGTCCAGAAGACGAGGATCGGCACCGGGCTCTCGAACGCCGCGAGGTCGGGCTCCACCTCGGTGAACGACCGACCGGCGCTGGCCTCGGCCCCGTCTTGGGTGACCCGCGCCCGGAAGATGGTCGACCGCTGCAGCGTGAGCGGCCCGGTGTACGGTTGCCAGTCGCACCGCGTCTCCCACGGGTCGAGACGGCAGGTCTCCAGCGCGCCACCGCCGTCTTCGACGGTGACCGTCACCTCCAGCTCGCCGACGAACGTGCCGCCGTCGGGCTCGATCGCCGGGCGCCCGAGCGGGGCGGGGCCCGGGAGCGAATCGGCGGTGTCGGGCGCCCCATCGGAGTCGGCGTCGTTCCCGGTGTCGGTGGGGTCGACGCCGATGACCTGGGTGGAGGCGCACGCGGCGAGGAACAGCAGCATCGCGGCCACTGTACCCGAGCCCGGCCCGGCGCGCCGGCCCTACGGTGCGGGCGGCGCGGTCGGTTCGGACGGAGCCACTGGCGCGAGGGCCTCGGCGAGGGCCGGCTCGAGCGCCGCCATCACGACGATGGCCTGGGCCTGGCGCGCGGTGAGGTACCGGCCGGGCGGGGCGCGCAGCTTCTCCACCGCCCACAGGCCGCCGATGTCCATCTGCGGCTGCTCGGGTGCAGCCTCGGTGCTGCTGAGCTGGGCGGCTTCGCCGGCGTCCCAATCCAGCCCCACCAGGGCGTGGTACGCGCCGGTCCGGCCGAACGGGCTCGCGCGCCGGACGAGGAAGAACCGCGCCGAGGCGAGGCGCGTGCGCTGCTCGGCGGGGAGCTGGTCCACAAACGGCGCGACCTCGTCGAGGAGCCGGCGCACGCGCGCCTGACGCAAGGCGGCGGGGGTCTCGGTGCCGTACGCGCGCACCCGCGCCGCGGACAACGCCTCCGCGTGCGCGGCGAGCTCGGCCGCCGAAGGCGGGGACGCCTGCCGGTAGCTCGCCTCGATGGCGGCGTACACCGGGCCCAGCTCCGCGAGCTCGCGAGCCGCGAGCGCCTGTTCTTCCGCCTCCGCAACCGCGCGAACCTCGGCGACCCGCTCGACCACCCGCCGCAGGAGCGCCAGGTCTTCGGCGCGGAAGGCCATCGTGCCCAACCAGGCGCGGACGCGCGCACGTTGGCCCGCTTCGAAGGCCGCGTCGCCGCTCTCCCCCGCGTACAGGAGCTGGAACAGGCGCTCCTCGTCCTCCCCCTCGGTCGGCGGCGGCGGCGCTTCGAGGTTGCCTTCGGGGACGGAGGGTACCGTCTCCAGGTCCTCGGCGGTCACCCGGCACGCGCAGAGGCAGATCAGCAGCAGCCGGCACGACACCCGCACATGGTAGCATGCGCCCATCTGTCGGCACCGCACGCTCCTGTTGGCCTGGCTGGGCTACGCCGCCGTGGCGCTGTGGTTCGTGGCGCCCGTGCTCGCCGCCCCGCCTCGGTTGGCGCTCGGCCACCCGGCCAACGACGTCGGCAACCACGTGTGGGGCTACGCCTGGGTCGGCCAGGCGCTCGCGGCGGGCGAGCTGCCCACGCACACGACGTTGTTGGCATGGCCCGACGGCGGGTCGTTGTGGTTCATCGACGCGTTCGGCGTGCTCCTCACGCTGCCGATCAACCTGACCTTCGGTCCGGTGGCGGCCTACAACTGCGCCCTGCTCTTCAACTTCTGGTGGGCGGGTGTCGCCGCCGGTGCGCTCGCGGAGCGGGTGAGCGGCTCCCGCGCCGGCGGCGTGGTCGCCGGCTTCTCGTTCATGGCGACGCCGCAGCTCCTCGGGCAAGCCTACAACGGCATCTCCGAGACGTTGGCGGTGGGCTGGCTGCCGTTGGCCCTCCTCGCGATGGAGCACGCGGTCGAGGCGCCCTCCGCCCGTCGGGGGGCGCTGGCGGGCCTCGCCCTGGCGGTGGCCACCTTGTTCAACTGGTACTACGGCCTCTTCGGACTCATCTGCGCGCTCGGCTACGTCGGGCGGGCGGTCGCCGGGGCGCGGGCCGGCGGTCCGCCCCTCCGCGCGCTCCCCCTACCGGCTGCGGCGGCGTCGGTCGTCTTCGTGGCCGTCGTCGCGGCCCCGTTCGCCGCGTTCTCGGCGACGATGTCTGCCGCCGACGCGTTGGTGACCCGCGACCCCGACTTCGTGTGGCGCACGTTGATCCTCCACAACATGACCGACGTCGAGGCGCTGCTGCACCCTGGGAAGTTCTACTCTCCCGATCTCGCGGCGGTGTTCGGGGAAGATCTGATCGTGGTGGTCTACGTGGGGTACGCGCTCCTGCTCCCGGCGGTGGCCGCCGCGTGGCTCTCGCATGGCGGGGCGAGGCGCTTCTGGTTCGGTGTCGCCGCGGTCTTCGGTGTTCTGGCCCTCGGGCCGTTCTTGTACGTCGGGGGGGACTACCTGCAGGTCGCGGGCGGGTGGCTCCCGTTGCCGTTCCTGGCCCTGTTCGAGTGGTTTCCGAGCTTCTCCCGCATCTCGCACGCCTACCGGTTCGTCATCGGGTTGTCGTTGGCGTTGTCGGTGCTGGTGGCGCTCGCGGTGCGCGGGCTCGGCCAGCGCGGGGTCGACGTCGGCCTGGTCGCGGCCCTGCTCGTCGGGCTGCGGTTGTGGGAGGCGACCACGTTGTCGTCTGCGGTCTTTCCGCTCCCGGTCACCCCGGTCGACCCGCCGGAGGCGCTCGCGCGGCTCGACGGGGGCGCGGTCCTCGACCTGCCGGTCGGCGTGCCGATCCTGGCGCGGTCGCGGTTCCTGCTCGGGCAGCTCGCGCACGGGCAGCCGGTCCCGTTCGGGCTCAACGAGCCCACGCCGGAGCTGCTCGTCCGCAACCACTACACCCAGTACCTGATCGAGCTCGAGCGGAGCGCCGTCTCGGTGATCCCCGAGCGTCGCCCGTTCCTCGACCTCGAGCTCGGGCGCGCCGCCCTGGTCGACGCCGGGTTGCGCTGGATCGTGGTCCACCAGGAGGACTACCCGCCGGGGGTCCGTCGCAAGGTGGAGTTGTTCCTGGACCAGACGGCGACCGCCGTCCACGAGGGCGAGGGGTTGCGCATCTACCGCCTCGACCCCGCCGTGACCGCGCTCTCGTGGTAGCCTCGGGCGGTGGCCGCTTCCGTCCGTCGCCGCCCGAGCCGACTCCGTAACGCCGCGTTCGCGCTGGTGGCCTCCGGGTTGGCGTTGTGGCTCGTGGAGGTGGGTCTCCGCCTCGGCGGGGTGGCCCCCGCCTACCAGGCCGACGCCGTGGGCGGCTGGCGGATGCAACCGCAGGTCACCCGCCACACGGTGACCGGCCACGAGGGAACTCGCTTTCTCCTGACGACCAACGAGGACGGCCTGCGTACGCAGGCGCGGCGCGCCCGGACCCCAGGGGTGTCGCGCGTGGTGCTGATGGGCGACAGCACCGTCTTCGGGTGGGGGGTCGACGACGGGGACACCGTCGCCGACGCGCTGGCGGCGGCGTTGGGCCCGGGGGTCGAGGTGGTGAACGCGGGCCAGCCCGGGTACTCCACGACCCAGGTCGAAGCGCTCTTCGACCGCGTGGTCCGCCACTACGCGCCGGACGTCCTGGTGGTCTTCGTCCCGATGCACGACGACAACCGCGTGCTCGTGAGTGACCGCGAGCACCTGGAGGGGGGGCGGGGGTTCGGCGCGCTGCGGGTCGCGCTCGCCAACCACTCGCGGTTGTACCAGGCGCTGCGCGGGGCGGTCTTCCCGCTCGCCGGGGAAGCGTTCCTGGTGCCGGGGCGCGACGCGTCGTCCGAGCCACGGGTGCCGCGCGCGTCCGGGGTCGAGCGCGACGAGAGCTTCGACCGGCTGCGGGCCGCGCTGCCGGCGGGCGCGCGGCTGGCCGCGGGGCACCTGCCGTTCCAGGCCGACCTCGCGGGCGAAGC
>SXOM01000137.1 GCA_005776735.1 Pseudomonadota bacterium | reverse complement strand
GGAAGCCGGCGCCGCCGCGCCCGCGCAGTCCGCTGTCCTTGACCACGCCGGTGATCTCGGCCGCAGACATGCCGAACGCCTTGGGGAGACGGCCATAGACGCCGCGACTCCGCGCCACGGCGAGCCGGTGGCTGTCGGGCACACCCCAGTTGTTCGTCAGGATACGGGGAAAGTCCATTGATCCGCCTCCGGCCGGGGCTCGCTGAGGTTCTTTCCGCTGCGGAGGGCATCGATCACCTGGTCGACGACCTCGGGGGTGAGCCGCTCGTAGAAGTGCTCGTTGATCTGGGCCATCGGCGCCGATCCGCAGCTGGCGAGGCACTCGACGCGCAACACGGTGAACAGGCCATCCTTGCTGTTGCCGAACTCGTCGAGCTCGAGGCGCCGCTCCAGGTGCTCGACGATCTTGTCGGCGCCGACGATGGCGCAGCTCAGCGTGTGGCAGACCTGGATGAAGTACCTGTTGGTCGGCGCCTTCTTGAACATCGTGTAGAACGACGCGACCGCGTGGACGTGGCTCGGCGGGAGGTCGAGCGTCTTGCCGATGAGCCGCATGATGTCGAGGTCCAGCCAGTCCCACGCGTCCTGGGCCATCCACAAGAGCGGCATGACCGCCGCCTTCTTCGTGGGGTAGCGGGCGAGGACCTTGTCGATCTCCGCGCGTTGTTCGGGCGACCACTCGCGAGGCCCGCGCGACACCGCCTTGGGGGTGGGATGGCTCATCGGTCCAGCTCGCCGGCGATGATGTTGATGGACCCCAGGGCGGCGATGGCGTCGGACACCATCTTGCCCTGGATGATCTTGGGGAACACGCTGTAGTTGGCGAAGCACGGCGGGCGGATGCGAACGCGCCACGGCTTCGGCCCCCCGTCCGAGATGATGTAGTAGCCGAGCTCGCCGTTGCCGCCTTCGGTGGCGCTGTAGAGCTCACCCCGGGGGGGTTGGATGCCGTGCATGATCAACTTGAAGTGGTTGATCAGGCCTTCCATGGTGTTGTACACCTTGTCCTTCTCGGGGAGGGCGACGAGGTGGTCGTCGACCATCACCGGCCCGCCGGGGATCGACGCGATGGCCTGCTTGATGATCTTGCAGGACTCGTACATCTCGTGGAAGCGGACGATCGTGCGATCGTAGGTGTCGCCGCCCTCCGCCGTCGGCACCTCGAACGTGTACTTGTCGTAGCCCCAGTAGGGGTGGGCCTTCCGGACGTCGTAGGCGACGCCGGCCGCCCGGGCGACCGGCCCGGTGATGCTGTGGCTCAACGCGAGCTCCCGGGTGACCACCCCGGCGCCGACGGTACGATCCATGAAGATGCGGTTGCGTTCGATGAGCGTGCGGACTTCGCCCACCGCCTCCTGCATCTCGTCGATGATCTTCACGCACTTTTCCAGCCAGCCGTCGGGGGCGTCGAGCGAGACCCCGCCGATGCGCGGGTAGTTGACCATCATCCGCGCGCCGCACAGCTCCTCGTAGAGGTCGTAGACCTTCTCGCGGTAGTTGTACATGTACCAGAAGTTCGTCAGCGCCCCGAGGTCGACCAGGTTGGTCCCGATGCACACCGCGTGGTCGATGATCCGGCCCATCTCGCTGGTGATGACCCGCAGCGCCTGTGCGCGGGGGGGCGGCTCCACGGCGAGGAACTGCTCGCACGCGTGGCACCACGCGTTGGAGTTGTGGACGGGGCCCATGTAGTTGAGCCGCTCGGCGTACGGAATGACGAACTGGTAGTACACCGTCTCGCACTGCTTCTCGAAGCCGCGGTGCAGGTACCCGATCTCGCACCCCGAGTTCACGATGGTCTCCCCGTCGAGCTGCACTTGCAGGCGCAAGGTGCCGTGCGTCGCGGGGTGGGCCGGGCCGATGTTCAGGGTGAGGAGGTCCGACGGGATCGGTCGGACGGTGGTGCCGTCGCTCATGCCCACTCCACCTTTTCGCAGAGCAGATTCTCAGCCGGAATCGAGAGCTTCTGCCGCTTGTTGATCGGGTAGTCCTTGCGGAGCGCGTGCCCTTCGAACTGGTCGTGGCACATGATGCGGCGCAGGTTGGGGTGGCCCGAGAACCGGACGCCGAACAGGTCCCACACCTCGCGCTCCATCCAGTTGGCGACCGCCCAGAGGTCCCACACGCTCGGGACCACGGGGTCGGCCTCGCCCACCGCCGCCTTCACGCGGAAGCGGTGGCCGTGGGACGCCGACCGGAGCTGGTACACCACCTCGTAGCGCCAACCGCGGTCGTCGTCGTCGGGGTAGCCGAGGTAGTCGACCCCACCCACGTCCATGAGCCAGTCGGTGGCGATCTCGGCGTCGTCCCGCATCCAGCAGAGGACGGCCCGCAGATCGGCCGGGGCCACGGTGACGGCGCACTGACCGCGGAACTCGTAGGTGGCCAGGACCTTGGCGCCGAAGCGGGCCTGGACCTTCGCCATGATGTCGCGCTCGATCATCGGGCCTCCTAGCGCCAGTTCCGGATGGACTCGCGCGAGATCTTCTCCTGGATCTTCACGATGGCCCCGATGACGTTCTCGGGACGGGGCGGGCAACCGGCCACGTACACGTCGACCGGGATGAGCTCGTCGATGCCCTGCACCACGCTGTAGTTGTCGTAGAAGCCGCCCGACGACGCGCACGCCCCCATCGACACCACCCACTTGGGGTCGGGCATCTGGTCGTAGATCTGCTTGAGGACCGGCGCCATCTTCTGGGTGATGGTGCCCATCACCAGGAGGAGATCGGCCTGCCGGGGCGAGAACCGCACCAGCTCGGCGCCGAACCGGGACACGTCGAAACGGCTCGAGACCACGCCCATGAACTCGATGGCGCAGCACGCCGTGCCGTACGGCATCGGCCACAACGAGTACTTGCGGCCCCAGTTGATGACCTCGTCCAGCCGCGTGGCGATGACGGGAATGCCGTCGACCTGGTTCTCTAGTCCCATTGGAAAGCTCCGCGCTTGAGGCAGTAGAACCAGCCGAGGAAGAGCACACCGAGGAACAGGAACATCTCGGCGAACAGGAACGCCGCCTGCCCCCGCTCCACGAAGCTGCGGAAGACCACCGACCACGGGAAGAGGAAGACCGCTTCGAGGTCGAACAGAATGAACAGCACCGCGACCAGGTAGAACTTCACGCTGAAACGCTGGTGCGTCGCAAAGCGCGCGGGCATGCCGCACTCGTACAGCGACGTCTTGGTCTCGGTCGGGCGGTGCGGACCGAGAAACCGGCTGCCGCCCACGAAGACGAGGGAGAAGACGACCGCGATCGTGATGGCGACGAGGACCGGCACGTAGGGGTTGTCCATGCGCACCTCTGGGGGTCGGCGCGGGTATCTCGATCCCAGGGCCTCCACAAGCCCGCAGACCGGCCTCCGCGGGCCGCGATAGGGGAACCCCATGCGCATCCTGGGTCTGGACGAAGCCGGTCGGGGCTGTGTGCTCGGGCCGCTGACGGTGGGCGCGTTCTGCCTCGACGGCGAGGACGAGCAGTCCCCCCTGAGAACCGCCGGAGCCGCCGACAGCAAGGCGATCTCGGCACGCCGCCGCGCCGAAGCCGCGGCCCGCCTGCAAAGCCTCGGTCAAGTTCGCGTCCTGCGTGTCGAGGCCACCGAGATCGACGCCGGCAACCTCAACGAGCTCGAACACCGCTGCTTCGTCGACCACGTGCTGCACTTCCGCCCGGACCGGGTCTACCTCGACGCGCCGGTCCACCCGGCGGGGATCCCGCGGCTCCGCGCCCGCCTGGAGGCGGAGACGGGCGTTCGGGACTGGATCATCGAACCCAAGGCCGACGCGACCTGGCCAGTCGTCGGCGCCGCCAGCATCGCGGCCAAGCTGGCCCGCGACGCCGCGATCGCCGAGCTGGGCGAGGTCGGGAGCGGCTATCCCTCGGACCCGGTCACCCGCGCGCTCCTGACCCGCCTGCTCGCGACGGGGGAGCCGCTCCCATCCTGGGTCCGTAGCCGGTGGGGCACCCTGTCGCAGCTCCGCCAGGCGGGGCTGTTCAGCGGGGAAACCGCGGGATAGGCCGCGAGCCCGAGGCCCCCACGTGCTCCTGCCCCTCCTCCTCGCCTGCGCGACGGTGAGCGACTCCGCCGACACCGCCTCCGAAGACACCTCGCCGCCCGCGCCGACCACGGCGTCGGTCGAGCTCGCCTTCGTGATGGACTTCGACCTGGTCGCCGAGATGGCCGAGCCCCCCGTCGGGGTGTTCCGCGGCAGCATCTTCGCCGAGGACGACGCCACCGGCTTCGGCCCCAACGAGGATGCGGTCGCGCTCTTGGACTTCGAGTCCGATCCGATCGACCTCACCGCGACGGGGGGACCGTCGGCGGTGGCCTACGTGGGCGGCGAGCTCGAGCCCGGCATCGTGTGGATCCTCGGCTGCCTGGACACCGCCGGCGACGACTGCGAATGCGGCGACCCGATCACCCACCCCAACGACAACAAGCTCGAGATCGTGGTTGGCGCCAACCCGCTCGAGGTCACGATGGAGCTCCTGCACCCATGCTGACCCTCCTCCTCGCGTGCACCACCGCACCCACCGACTCGGCCGACTCGGCCGAGCCCGCGCTCCCCGACCACCGCGTCACCGAAGAGACGCTCGGCGAGCTCCCCGCCGACGCGGTGGTGCTCGAGGGCCCCGAGGCGGTCATCGAGCCCGGTGACGACGTCATGATGTGCGTGTTCGGCACGTACTCGGGCCCCACCGTCGGCCTCCACGACGTCCACACCTGGCAGGGCGCCGGCGGCCACCACCTGCAGCTCATGGGCACCACCACGCCGGCGGTCGACGCACCCGACGGCACCGTCGTGGACTGCACCAGCGACGGGTCGGGCTTCAACATGGGCGACATGGAGCCGATCGGCGTCACCAACGGCGGCGTCGTCGACGGCGACGAGATCGGCGTTTCGATGCCGCTCCCCGACGGCATGGCCGTCGAGTTGGAAGAGGGGCAGCGCTACGTCATGCAGTCCCACTACATCAACACCGGCACCGAGGCGTTCCGGGTCCGCGACCTCGCCGTCCTCACCGTGGTGCCGGTCGAGGAGGTGGTCACCTGGGCCGCGCCCCTCATCTTCAACGACTCGGCGTTCAGCATCCCGCCGGCGAGCGACCTCACGCGCAGCTTCCAGTGCACCACCGCCGAGGAGTGGAACTTCCTCTACGTCCTCGGCCACATGCACGAGTGGGGCACCGCGTTCAGCGTCACGCAGGTCGAAGGCGAGGTTCGCACTCCGTTCTACACCATCCCCGAGTGGGACCCGGTCTACCGCGACGCGCCGGAGATCGCCTACAACCCCGACGGGACGATGCTCGTGCCCGCCGGCACGACGTTCGAGACCACCTGTTCCTGGTTCAACGACGAGGATCACGCGCTCGAGTTCCCGCATGAGATGTGCGTGACCGTCAACATCGTGTACCCGCAGAAGACGACGGTCATCTGCGACGCGGAGTAACGATGCTGGTCCTGCTCCTGGCCTGCACCACCGACACCGACACCGGGGACACCGCCGGTGACCTCGAGCCGACGTTGACGAACGTCCAGGCCGAGGTCTTCACCCCTTCGTGCGCGTTCTCCACGTGCCACGGCGAGGGAGATGGCAGCGCAAACCTCCTCTTGGCGGAGGGTTCCTCCCACGCCGATCTCGTGGGGGTTCCGGCCGAAGGCGACGCGACCTCCGGCGCGCCTGCCGACGGCAGCGTACGCGTGGTCGCCGGCGATCCCGACGGCAGCTACCTGGTCCAGAAGCTACAGACGACGGGCACTTTCGTCGGGGACATCATGCCCGATCCCGCCGGTCTCGACGCCGAACGCCTCGCCCTGGTCCGCGCCTGGATCGAGGCGGGGGCCAAGGACGATTAGGGCGCCATCCACGGCCGGCTTCCCCCCGGGCGTCAGCAGGCGCAACGACCGTCACCGTTCCTCGGACCGCCGCTTCTTGCCGCGACGACCGCGCGGCGCGCGCCCGCCCCGATCGAGTCGCGGCCGGTCGCGGCGCGCCGCCCTTGGGTGTCCGGTGCCTCGCGGGCGTGCTACCCTGCAACCGGAGGTGGCCGTGCCCCCACAGTGCCGAGTTGGCGACAAGTCGTTCGTGCCCGCCGACGCCCACGGGTGTCCGGCCTGCCCGCACCCCGCGTCCGGCCCCGCGATCAAGGGTTCGCCCAACGTGATCGTGAACAACAAGCCGGCGCTGCGCGTCACCGACAACGGCGTGCACGCGGCGTGCTGCGGTCCGAACACCTGGGTCGCCGGCAAGGGCTCGGGCACGGTGTTCATCAACAAGCTCCCCGCCCACCGCCTGGGCGACATGGACAACCACTGCGGTGGCGTCGGCAACATGGTCGAAGGGAGCAGCAACGTGATGGTCGGTGGCTGACGGCGCGAGGCTCGTCTGCCCCGCCTGTCGCCGCGCCGACGCCGAGCGTGTTCGGGTGTCGCCGCTGCGTCGCGACGGGAACCGGTTGGTGTGCCAGTGCGGGCGCGCCTACCCGATCGTCGACGACGTGCCGATCGTGGTGCAAGACCTCGCGGGCTGGGCCCAGAGTGAGGGGCCGTCGGCCCTCCGGCGGTCGGACGTTGCACCCGAGGTCGTGGAGTTGTTGGCGGTGGACGCCGCATCGAGACGGAATCGGAGGCTGAGGGCGGCGTACGCCTCGACCGGCGGGGACCTTCCGGGCTGGATCGCCTCGACCATCGCCGGAGCGCCCGGACCGGTCCTGGAGATCGGGTCGGGCCCGGGGCACGCGGGCACCGTCCGCCTCGACCTGAACCTGGACCTCCTCCGCGCCGGACCCCGGCCCGACCGGCTCGTGGAGACCGCCGACGGGGTCGTGGTCCCGGTCGGCGCGGCGGTCGTCGCGCACGCCGCCGATCCTCCCTTCGAGGCCGGCGCGTTCGAGACCGTCGTGCTTGCCAACGTCTTGGACAGTTGCGACGATCCGGCGGTGGTGCTCGCCCAGGCCGACGCGCTGGTGGCCCCGGGTGGCCGCCTGGTGGTCACCTGCGCCTACGCCTTCGACGACACGATCACGCGCCCCGCGCACCGGTTCGACGAGCAGCAGCTCATGGCCGCGCTCACCGGTCGGGCGGACTTCTGTGGATACGGCCTGGATTGCCGCCTGGACGGCCCGCCGATGGACCTGGAGTGGGTGCTCAACCCCGGTCCGCGCACCCGGCACGTCCACCGCGTCCAGGTGCTCACCGCGACGCGCCCGAGATAGCATATACTCCAACCTCTTCGTAGCGGGAGCGCGCATGCCCAAGGTCACGGATCGCCACGGTAGGCCCACCTCGGGTCAGATGCCGGGACTGGTGGAGGGCATCTGCACCGACAACAAGGACCCCGAGAAGCTCGGCCGGATCAAGGTCAAGTTCCCGACCCTTCCCGACATGCCCGAGTCGTGGTGGGCCCGGCTCGCGATGCCGATGGCGGGGCGCGAGCGGGGGTGGATGACGATCCCGGAGATCGAGGACGAGGTGCTCGTCGGCTTCGTCCACGGCGACATCAACCATGCCATCGTGCTGGGGTCGCTCTACAACGGCGTCGACACGCCCCCCTACGCCAACGAAGACGGCGACAACAACCTTCGCGTGTTCCAGAGCCGCTCCGGGCACCGGCTCACCTTCGACGACAAGTCGGGCGACGAGCGGATCGAGCTCATCACGCACAACGAAGAGATCCGCATCATCTGGGACGCCAAGGACAAGACGCTCAGCATCTACAGCGGAAAGGACATCATCGTCGAAGCCAAGGAGACGATGTCGTTCAAGTGCAAGGACTTCATCCTCGAAGCCGACGCGACGATCTCCATGAAGGCGGGATCGACGTTCGAGGCCAAGGCCAGCTCCTCGATGGGCATCGACGGTGGTAGCGCGCTGACCGTGAAGGCCGGCGTCATCAACATCAACTAGGGAGCCGCGATGATCAACGGCATCGTCGTCGGCCTGGTGATCGACAACAAAGACCCGGACCAGATGGCACGGGTGAAGGTGAAGTTTCCGGTCGACCACGAGACCCCTCCGGAGTCGACGTGGGTCCGGATGATGTGGCCCATGTCGGGCAAGAAGCGCGGGTGGGTGATCCTCCCCGACATCGGCACCGAGGTCGTGATCGGTTTTGCGTACCGCACGATGACGCCCTACGTCCTCGGCGGCGTCTACAACGGGGACCAGGACAAGCCGAAGCCGTACGCCAACGAAGACGAAAACGACGACCACCGGCGGTTCTGGTCGCGCAACTCGCACTGGATCGACTTCGACGACACCGAGGGCGCGGAGCGGATCGAGCTGAAGTCGACGACCGAGAACAACGCGATCTACCAGGAAGCCCACGCGGCGAAGAAGGTCCTGACCACCAAGGTCGACAAGAACCTGATCATCGAGGCGAAGGAGACCATCAGCCTCAAGTGCAAGGACTTCAAGCTCGAAGCGAGCGCTTCGGTCGCGATGGAGGCCGGCCAGACGATCGCGTGGAAGGCCGGCGCCTCGATGACGATGGACGGTGGCGGACAGCAGAAGCACACCGCGAGCATGATCACGTACAACGAGGGGGCTCCGGGGGCGCCGAAGCCTGTGAAGCCGACCCCGCCCCACCGGCATCCGCCCACCAAGCCTGAAGGTGGGGGTGGGGACGGCGGCGAGGACTCGACGGGCGGCGGTTCGTCGGGCGGCGGCGGGTCCTCCGGGGGTGGCGGCTCCTCCGGGGGTGGCGGCTCCTCCGGTGGCGGTGGGTCCTCCGGGGGTGGCGGGTCGTCCGGGGGTGGCGGCTCCTCCGGGGGTGGCGGCGGCTTCGACGTGGACGTGACGGTGACCATCGGCCTGGGCGGCGGGGCAGGGCGCCCGGGTGCTCGCCACCGCCCACCATGCCGACGATCAGGCCGAGACCTTCCTCACCCGCGCCGTGCGCGGCAGCGGCGTCGGGGGGCTCGCCGGCATCCGCGCGCGCCGGGTCGAGGGCGACCTCACCATCGTCCGGCCGCTGCTCGGCTGGCGGCGCGCGGAGCTCGCCAAAATCGTGCGCGAGGCGGGGCTCCCGTTCGCCACCGACCCGTCCAACGCCGACGCACGCTTCGAACGCACCCGCGTCCGCCGCCTTCTTGCCGCCGAACCGTGGCTCGATCCGGCCGGCCTGGCCGCCGCCACCCGCCATGTCGGCGAGGCGGAACAGGCGCTCGCCGACATCACCGACTGGCTGTGGCGCACCCGCCGGGTCGCGCCGGACGATTTGCTGCGGCTCGACATGGCCGATCTGCCGCGCGAGCTCCGCCGCCGCCTCACGCGCAAGGCGCTGTCGTCGATCGCCCCGGGCATCGATCCCGCCGCCAACATCGAACCCTTGCTCGACGCGCTCGCCAGCGGCCGCGCCGCCACCCAGGGCGATGTGCTGGTGACGCCGCAAGGCCAGTGCTGGCGGTTCGAACCTGCCCCGCCGCGCCGCGCCTAATTCCTACTCACCCTCACCCTTCCGGCGCGTTCCGCGCCTCCCTCCCTCTCCCATGGGGAGAGGGAAGGGGCCCGCTCGCCAAGGGCGAGTGGGAAGGGTGAGGGTGAGCACGCCAGATCGTGACGCGCTCCAAAGCCGGAAAAGCTGTCCTACAGCGTTGCATCCGTGCTCAGCCTGGCCTGTGCGCAGACCTTCTTCTCGCAACGCCGTCGTGACCGGGCGGACCTACCGCCGCGGCTCCGCCGCTAGGGCGCCGCGTCGAAGCGGCCTTGTCGCCGCGTCGGCGCCGCCCCCCGGCACGCTTCCGCCGCGTTCCCGCTCGCGGCCGCCGCGTTCCTGCCGCATCCGGGCGAAAAGCGCGCGAAACGCCCCCACATCCTCCACTTGTCACGCATCTGCTGTCCCGCGGCGGGGCGGCGGGCTCCACCGCCTGATGGGCGCGCGCGCCGAATCGTGCGATACGCGCCCTCAACACCGGCGCCGTTCCATTGCCATTAACCTCGCGGCGCTTATCTAGGCGCGAGGAAAGGTCTGCCCGACACATGAACGACAGCAACAAGCCCGATTCCGGCGGCAACCCCTGGATGAAGAGCCTCCTGATCTGGGTCGCGATCCTGCTCGGGCTGGCGGT
>SXOM01000011.1 GCA_005776735.1 Pseudomonadota bacterium | reverse complement strand
TCCTCGGCGCCGGTCCGTTCGATGGCGCCGAGCTGGGCACGGATCGCGTCGACGGCAGCGAGCAGCACCGAGATCCGGTCGCCGGTCACGCGCAGCTCGCCGTCACGCACCCGCGCCAGGAGCGCCTCGGCCGCGTGGGCCACCCGCTCGACCTCGACGAACCCCAGGCACCCGCCCGTCCCCTTCACGGTATGCACCGCCCGGAAGATCCGGGACACGGCGTCGGTGTCGTCCGGCGACCGCTCCAACGCCACGAACGCCTGGTCGAGCTGATCGAGCATCTCGATCGACTCGACGATGAACTCGCGGACGATCTCGTCGATCATGGCAACGCTCCGGCGCCGGTGGCGGCGCGTACGGGGAGAGACGCCGTCGTGCGGAACTGCACCGCGCCGGCGAGCTGGACCGGGGTCATCATCCCCTCGGCGAGCCCGGCCGCGTACACCGCGCCGGGCATGCCCCACACCACGGAGCTCGCCCGGTCCTGGACGAGCACTGCACCGCCGGCGGCCTTGACCATGCGGCAGCCCGCGACGCCGTCTTCACCCATCCCGGTCATCACCACGGCGAGGAGGTGCCTCCCCCACACCGGGGCGGCGCTGCGGAAGAGCACGTCGACCGAAGGGCGGACGAAGTGTTCGGGGGCCGCCAACGTGGTGCGGAGCACGACCGCTTCGCCCGTCCGCACGACCTCGGCGTGACGCCCGGGCGCCGCGAGGTACACCCGCCCGCTCTCGATCACCGTCCCGTCGGCGGCGTCGAGCACCGGAACGCCGGCGGCGGCCCGGAACCGGTCGAGCAGGCTCCGACCGAGCCCGAGCCCGATGTGCTGCACCACGATCACCGGCACGGTGAGCTCCTTCCCGAGCTGCCGCAACATCGACTCCACCGCGTCCGGGCCCCCCGTCGAGGCCCCGACCACCACCGCGTGCACCGCCGCGCTCCCGAAGGGGTGCAGCCCGCGCACCGGGTCGGCACGCCGGCTCGGAAGTGGGAGGCCCGCCCGCAACGCGCGGACCAGTGGCCCCCCGACGTGCTCCTCGACGTACCGGACCGCGTGCTCCTGGCTCGGCATCGGCGGCGGTTTGCGGACGACCGCGATCGCACCCGCGGCGCGCGCCCGCGCCTCGACCCCCGCATCCACGCCGGCCGGCGCGGCGAGGAGCACACTCGGCAGCGCCGCCCCCCGGCGCGCGAGCTCCTCCAGGGTGGCGAGGCCGTCGAGCCCCGGCATCTCCAGGTCCATCACCACGCCGTCGGGGCGCGCGGCCTCGATGAGCGACAATGCCCCACGTCCGTCGGCGGCGGAGCCGATCACGTCGAACGAGAGCCCCCCTTCGAGGCCCCGTCGCAGGACCGCCCGCGCCACGCTCGAGTCGTCGACCACCACCACGCGGAGGCGCCGGTCGGGGCTCACGCGGCCTCCCGGATCAACGCCGTGAGGCCGCCGAGGCGGGCCGGCCGGCACGCGCGCGGCGTGTGGGTCGCGATCTCGCCCGAGCCGAGGACGAGGAAGCCGCCGGGCCGGAGCCGGGCCGCGGCGCGGTCCAGCACCTCGCGGCGATCGCCGGCGTCGAAGTAGAAGAGCACGTTCCGGAGCAGGACCAGGTCGAAGGTGCCGAGGTCGGGCCACGGGCCGCACAGGTTCAGCGTGCGGAACGTCACCAGGGGGCGCAGGTCGCGCGTCAGGACGAACGCGCCGTCGTCGGCCTCGAAGAAGCGCTGCTGCAACGGCTCGGTGAGGCCGCGCGACACCTCCAGCGCGGTGTAGCGGCCGGCACGGGCCTGCGCGAGCGCACGCTCCGAGACGTCGGTGGCGACGATCTCCGCGCCGCCTTCGTCCACCAGGAACCAGCGCCGGAGCGCCATCGCCAACGACCACGGCTCCTGACCCCCTGCGGCCGCGGCGCACCACGCCCGGAAGCGTTGTCCGGGGTTGGCCCGCAGGCGCGCCGGCAGCACCTGCTCGCGCAGCGCGTCCCACACGGGCCGATCGCGGAAGAACGAGCTCTCGTGGACGAGGAGCGCCTCGACCACGGCCTGCTGGAGCGCGCTCGTTCCGAGGAGCCGCACCCGCCAGACCAGCTCCTCGACGTTGGCGTACCCCTCGCGGCGCGCCACCGCAGCGAGCCGGAGCTCGGTGGTCGCCTGGGCCCCCGGGCCGAGCACGGTCCCGCTGGACGCCTGGAGGAGGCGCTGCAGGTAGGCGTAGTCCTCGGGCGACAGCGGCATCGGCCGGCCATCGGTCACGGCGCGGCGATCTTGATAGGGCATGGCGATGATCCGCGTCCCGCCAGGATCGAAGGTCTACCTCCACCAGGCCTTCCGCTGTTGCCCCTTCGCGGGGGCCACGTCGGGTCAGGTGCACGACTACCTCGAGCAGAACGGGTTCGTCGTCGTGCGCGAGCCCGCCCAGGCCGACGTGCACCTCCTCAACACCTGCGGCTCCGACGCGCAGCAGGCGGCGTTGACCTGGCAGGTCCTGCACGGCCTGGCCGGCGCCCCAACGCCCCCCACGGTGGTCGTGATCGGCTGCCTGGTCAGCATCGAACCTCAGCAGATGGCGGCCGAGCTGGCGCCGTTTCCCCGCTCGGCGCGCTTCGACCCCCGCCACCTGTCCGGCCTCGACGCGGTCTTCGGCGCCGAGCGGGTGCGCGTCGACGACGTCCAGCCCGCCCTCCACAACGAGTACGTGGGCCGCGACCTGTCCAGCGGGTGGTTCCACGTCGTCGCGAGCACCGGGTGCCTCGGCGCGTGCGAGTTCTGCGCGATCCGGCGGGCCACCGGGCGCCCCCGCTCGCGCCCGGTCGACGCGGTGCTCGCCGAGGTGCACCGCGCCCAGGCCGCCGGCCTGCACGACGTGCTCGTGGTGTCGACCGACCTGAGCGCCTGGGGGCACGACCTGGGCCTGCACGTGGTCGACCTGGTCGATGCGCTCACGCGCGCACCGGGCGAGCGGATGCTCGCGGGCGAGAGCTTCGAGCCGACGCGTTTCCTGGCCCACTTCGAGGCCCTCCTCCCCCTCCTCGCGTCGGGGCGGTGGTCGTGGATCGGCCTGCCGATGCAGTCCGGCTCGGCCCGCGTCCTGCAGTCCATGCGCCGCGAGTACGCGCCGGACCGGCTCCTCGACGCCGTCGAGCGCCTGCGCACCGCCGCCCCCGACCTGGTCGTGCGCAGCGACTTCATCTACGGGTTCGGCGACGAGACCGACGACGAGTTCGAAGCGAGCCTCGTCGCCAGCCGCAGCTTCTCGCTCCCGAGCTTCAACGCCTACCAACCCCGCCCCGGGACCGCGCCGCTCACCGTGGCGCCGGAGGTGATGCGCACGCGGCGGGACCGGGCCATGGCCGAGCTGCACCGCCGCGCCCAGGCGGGCGTGCCCACCATCCGGCGCCACGCCGGGTCGCGCCCGGTCGCGGTGGACGCGACCCCGAGCCCGGCTGCCGCCGGTACGGAGCCCTGGGAGTCGCCCGAGGGGCTCCGGTGGTTGGCCGACCACGCCCGTCGGTTCCGCGCGGTGCTCGACCGCCACCGCAGCCTCGTGCTCGACGCCGGCTGGGTGCTCGCCGGCGCCGAAGCGCGCGCCGACGCCGTGGTCTTGAGGATGCGCCACGCCGACGGCCGCACGGTCGAGGTGGGCCTCCGGCCGCCGGCGTGGCCCGGGCAGCGGTACTTCATGCCGGACAAGCCGATCCTCATCGATGGCAACGAGATAGTCATAAGTTACACCGGCGATCGGCAAATCGGAACGTCGTCCACCGTGTCGCTCAACGCCGACCTGTACCGGCGGGGCGGGGGGTTACACTTGGGCCCAGGCCTTCACTCGCGTCGATGCCGTCAATACCGCCGCCGTGGGCACACAGAACGCCGGTAAAACTGACTGGCGGCTGCCTAATCAGAATGAATTGAAGTCCATCGTCGAAC
>SXOM01000136.1 GCA_005776735.1 Pseudomonadota bacterium | reverse complement strand
GGGGCCGGCACCGAGCTGACCGCCCGCGCCGCGCGGGCGCCGCGAGCCGCGCCGGACCGTGCCCGACGAGGGGACGGTCGCGGCGGCTCGCCCGACAGGGTCAGTACCCGGTTTCGATCGGGTCGGGGGTGGTGGCCTTGACCACGCGGTCCCACTCGGCGAGGCTCAGGGCCCGGAGCACCGTCGCGAGCGGCAACGTCGCGAGGATGCCGACGTAGCACACGATGATGCCGAGCGAGCCGATCATGCCGCTGAGCATGAGCAACAACCACGTCATCACGAACGCCATCGGGGCGCGCTTGATGGCGCCGATCGTGCCGCTCGGGGAGAACATCGGGAACGTCTCGCCGTTGTAGATGCGGCGGGTCATGTCGATGGACAGGATGCCGAAGAAGAACGCGAAGACGAAGATCGCGAGGTAGCCGCCCAACATGCTGACCATCATGATGATCGCGCCGATGCCGCCGCCGGCCGCGGCCGCGCCGGAGTCGGGGCCGCCGGCCGCGCCGCCCGCCCCCGCCACGAGCGTGCCGAGCATCGTGCCGCCGAACATGCAGCCGAAGACGACGGCCCACATGATGATCATGACCGGGAAGATGTTGCCCAACATCTTGAGCCAGTCGAAGAAGCCGGTGCCGATGTCCTCGCCGAGGACCGGGTTCGGCAGGCCCTTCTCTCCGGCGCGGGCGTGGGCGTAGCAGCGGTGGCCGTAGCCGATGAGCTGGAACGCACCGACGAGCGGGATGAGGATGCAGACCGCGACGATGGCGACCTTCTTCATCCAGTCGGGGTCTTCGCGGAAGATGGCGAACGGCGCGCCGAAGTTGATGGCGGTGGCCTGGGGGTCCATGGGGGTCCGGGGGAGTCTCGCCAGCTAACGCCAAGGTGGGCTACGTGGCCAGCATGAAGCCCTTCGTTCGAGTGGTGGGAAGTACGCTGTTGACCGCCTGCGCCGGGTCGTCGGGCCCTCCCGGCCTCCCTGGCAACCCGCCCGAGCCGGAGCCCACGGTGCGCCCGGTCGAGCCGGGACCGGTCCAGGAGCCGCTGCCCATCCCCGAGGTCGGCGGGTCCAAGAATCCGCCCGCGCCGGAGCCGGTGCTCCCCCAGTGGGGCGACGTCGGTTCACCGCACCCCCCCGGCGCGACCAACCCGCCGTACCCGGTGCTGCTCGTCGCGAGCGAGAGCCGGGCGTGTTTCAAGGCGTGGGTCGGGGGCATGATTCCGCCGTCGGTGCGCGCGCGTGAGGCGGGCGGCCTGGTCGTGGAGACCGAGACCGACGTGAGCGAGAACCACCGGTCGGCCACGCGGATCCAGTGCCCCGAGGGTCAACCCTCCGAGCTGCTCGGCAAGTGGGCGGCCAGCGCGCCGAAAGAATGACCCCGCGGGTGCGTCACGAGTGGGCGCGTCGCGTCGCCGCCGAGTACGGCAGCGCGGGCATCGCCGCCCAGGTGCTCGCGTGGTGCATCCAGGCGGGCTTGCCGCCCCAGGTGCTCTACGCGGCGCACCGGGTGGTCCACGACGAGCTCGAGCACGCGCGGCTCGGGCACACGGTGCTCGTCGCGCTCGGCGGGGCCGACGAGCCCGTTCTGCTCGACGGCGCCTCGCTCGCGGTGACGGGGGGCCTCCCGGTCGTGCTCGTGCGGAACTTCTGCTTCGGCGAGACCCTCGCGGTCCCGGTCTTCGACCGGATGCGGCGGCGCACGACCCATCCGCTCGCGCGCGAGGTGCTCGACCAGATCCTCGAAGACGAAGCGCGCCACCGCGCGTTCGGGTGGGAGGCCCTCGACGCGCTCTTGGAGGCCGACCCGGGCGTGCGCGCCACCGTCCAAGCGGCGCTCCCCGCGATCGAGGCGAGTTTTGTCGGCTACGCCGCGCCGCCGCCGGCCCCGCCGCTGTCGGACGAGGAGCGGGCGTGCGGCCTGCTCGACCATGCGGAGTATGCCGAGCTCTATGCGCGGTGCCGCGAGGAGGAGTTGGTGCCGCGGTTGTCGCGGCGCGGGCTCGCGCTCGGCTAGGCGCGGGATAATCGCGCGCATCGGAGCGAACCGCATGCGCCTGTCCCCCCTCTTCGCCGCCGTGTGCCTCGCGGCGTGCGCCACCACCAGCGACTCTGCCGACGGCGGCGACACCGCCGAGGACCCCAACGCCGTCCCGGCCGACTACGCCGACGTGTGGGACACCGAGGCGGTGAGCTGCCCGGACGGCGCGCTCGGCTACTGGGCCTTCGAGGGCGAGATCGACGGCGACGCGCTCTCCGGCGTCGAGAAGTGGTATTGGTTCTTCCCCGACGAGACCGTGGACTGTGTGGACACCTTCTCGCTCGAAGGGGAAGCGGAGGACACCCCGGTCAGCGACGACCCCTGCTACTCCTGCGATCGGGACTTCACCGCCGAGTACAAGCTCACCTCCAAGACCTGCAGTTGGGACGGGTACGAGTCCCTGCTCGACGGCAACGACGAAGAGGACTCTGCGGAGGACGAGACCTACGAGATGGCCCTGATGTTCGACCTCGACCGGTACGATCCGCCCGAGGCCGACGTCTGGAGCTTCGTGCGCGACCCCGAAGACCGGCGCACCTGGCTGGACCGCGAGACGGTCAAGGGCGAGTGGTCCGGCGCCGACAAGGACGCCGACGGCCACATCCGCTGGACCAACGAGGGCATGTGCGTCGAGATCAAGGAGGGGTAGCGCCCGGCGCTACATCGACTCCACCTCGGCGTGCAGGCCCCCGGCCCGGCGCATGCTCTGCAGGATGACGATGAGGTCGCGCGGGGTCACGCCCATCGCGTTGAGCGCGCTCACGACGTCCCCGACGGTGGCGCCCTTGACGAGGGTCAGCTTCCCGGCTTCTTCGCGGACGCGCACCTCGGTGTTGTTCACCGAGGTGGTGTCGCCGCGGCCGAGCACGTTGGGTTGGCTCACCTGCGTCTGCGTCGACACGTCGATGGTCAGGCCGCCGTGCGCGATGGCCACCGGCGAAAGCGGGATGTCCGCCCCCATCACGACGGTGCCGGTGCGCTCGTTGACCACGACCTTGTGGACGTGATCGAGCGGAATCTCGAGCGACTCGACCGCGGCGATGAGCTCGGCCTGGCGGCCCAGGTAGGCGTCGGGCACGAGCACCGTGACGGTGCCGCCGTCGACGGCGCGGGCGCTCTCGGGGCCCAACAGCGCGTTGACGACCGCGGCCAGGCGGGTGCTGTTGGTGAAGTCGGGCTGGTTCAGGATCCAGTCGAACGACACCTGCTCGCCCACGCGCAGCGCGTTGGGGACCTCGCGCTCCACGATCGCCCCGCGGGGGATGGTCCCGACGGTGGGGTGATTGCGGACCGCTTCGTCGCCGCCGCCGCCCGCGCTGTACCCGCCGACGCTCACCGCGCCGGAGGCGGCCGCGTACACGTCGGCGCCGTTGCGGAGCGGGGTCAGGAGCAGCTCGCCGCCTTCGAGGGAGCGTGCGTCGCCCGTCGACATCACGGTCACGTCCAGGTGCGAGCCGATGCGCGCGCCGGCGGGGAAACGGGCCGAGACGATGACCAGCGCCACGTTGCGGGACTTGATCTCTTCGTCGTCGAGCACGATGCCGAGCGGCGCGAGCTTCGACGCCAGCGCCCGGATCGTGCCGATGTTCTGGCTCGAGTCGCCGGACTTGTTCAGGCCGACGACCAGGCCGTACCCCATCAGGGGGTTCTCGCGGATGCCGTACACGCTCGCGACGTCCTTGACACGAGCGGCCTCGGCGGGGGGAACCAACAGGGCGAGCAGGATCGCGAAGAACGACACCATGACCCCGCATCGGTCAGGCGGGCGGGAAGTTTAGCTCCCGCACCGCCGGCCCGAACTCAGCTCAGCCGAGCTGCGCGTCGGCCCACGCCCAGTTCACCAGCTTGTCCAGCCACGCCGAAACGTAGTCCGGACGCCGGTTGCGGAAGTCGACGTAGTAGGCGTGCTCCCACTAGTCGATGACCAACAGCGGCGTGCCGAGGCCCATCCAGCCGGGGGCGTCGGCGTTGGCGGTCTTCACGATCTTGAGCTTGCCGCCGTCGTCGACGAGCCACGCCCAGCCGGAGCCGATCTGGCCCACCGCCGCGGCGTGGAACGCGGCGCGGAACGCGTCGTAGCTGCCGAAGTCGGCGTCGATGCGGGCGGCGATGCGCCCGGTCGGGGCGCCGCCGCCGCCCTTCTTCATGCTGTTCCAGTAGAACGTGTGGGTCCAGATCTGGGCGGCGTTGTTGTACACGCCGACACGGTCGGCCTTGCCGTAGGCCTCGGCGATCACCTGCTCCAACGGGAGCTCGGCGCTCGGCGTGTCCTTGGTGAGGTTGTTGAGGTTGACGACGTAGGCGTTGTGGTGCTTCCCGTAGTGGAAGCTGATGGTCTCGGGCGAGATCACCGGGTCGAGATCGGCGTCGCCGTAGGGGAGCGGGGGGAGCGTGAATGCCATGAGAACCTCCGCCGCCGAGGTTATTCACCGCTCGCGCCGCGGCCGCGGCTCCGCCAATCCGTTGGCGGGCTGCCAAGCGCTTGGCGTTCACCCCCGGAGTCACATGTCGCTCTCTCGCCGCGCCCTCGTCAGCTCGTTCGCCGCCTTTGCCACCGCCGCGCTCAGCCGTCCCGCCCTCGCGGGCGACAAGGGCTCGGGGGGCCCGCTCAAGCCCGGGCAACCGGTCACCCCGGCCGCGCCCGTCGCCACCGGGCCGTTCGTGCTGCCGGCGCTCCCCTACGCCGACACCGACCTCGCGCCGGTCATCAGCCAGAGCACGATCGGCTTCCACTACGGCAAACACCACCAGGGCTACGTCACCAAGCTCAACGAGCTCGTGGCCGGGAAGGACTGGGCGTCCAAGCCGTTGGACGAGGTGATGAAGGCCACCTACGGCAGCGACAACGTCGGCATCTACAACAACTCGGCCCAGGTGTGGAACCACACGTTCTACTGGGGTTCGATGAAGAAGGGCGGCGGCGGGGCCCCCGCGGGCAAGCTCGCCGACGCCATCAAGACGAGTTTTGGGGACTTCGAGGCGTTCAAGAAGGAGTTCGCGCAGGCCGCCACCACGCAGTTCGGGGCGGGCTGGGCGTGGTTGGTGCTCGGGACCGACGGCAAGCTCAAGGTCACCAAGACCGCCAACGCCGACAACCCGATCGTGCTCGGCCAGGGCAAGCCGCTCCTCACCATCGACGTGTGGGAGCACGCCTACTACCTGGACTATCAGAACAAGCGCGGCGACTACGTGGCGGCCTGGATCGAGAAGGTGGCCAACTGGTCGTTCGCCGAGTCCCAGCTCGGGTAGTCGCCGATTGGGCGAGCCGCCGCGACCGGCCGGAGGGCAGCAGGGGCCGGCGCGGCTCGCGGCGCCGGGGCGACGCGGACTACTCCGTGACGGGACAGCCGGTCTGGTCGAACTGGTCCGCCACGAACTCGCCGAAGTAGCAGGCCATGATGGCGCCCTCTTCGTCGTAGACGCGCCACCCGGCGAACGGGTAGTCGTCGCAGGCGAAGGTGGTGTGCGACGTGTCGGCCTCGGCCGCCTCGGTGTCCAGCTCTGCGTCGTAGAGGTGGATGGACTCGGTGTCCTCGTCCAATCCGCCGTAGGGGACCTCGTGCAGCTCCACCACGTCGCCGCCGAACTTGACCTCGGCCACGACGCGCGGCACCTGCACCGAGAAGCCGATCTGCAGGTGGAGCACGCCGTCGACACACTCGTTGACGGGGGTGCCGACGATCTCGACGACGGTGTCGGAGGTGACGGGGCTGGTGTCTTCTTCAGTGGGGGCCGGGCACGCGGCGAGGAGGAACAGCATGGCGCCGCTTATCCGGGAGGCGTGGGCGCTGCCGCGGCGGGCGCGACCTCCGCCTCGGGCGGCGGGGTGAGCGCGGACGCGGGGTCACCGGTCGGCGCGGCCGGCGGCTCGGGCGGCGGTGC
>SXOM01000135.1 GCA_005776735.1 Pseudomonadota bacterium | reverse complement strand
GTCGCCCCCGCGCCGCGGCCGCGCGCCAGCCCCGGCCGCTCGACGCGGCCGGTCGCGGCGCGCCGCCCTACCTCACGATGTCGTGGAGGACGACGCCCCACTCGACGGCGTGCGCACCGGTGCGGTCGAACGGCACCACCGGCGGGGCCGGCAGCGCCCCGTCGCAATCGCCGACGTCGGCGACCAGGAGCCACAGCCGGTCGACCGGGAGCGGCGGCTGGATGTCGAGCGCCGCGGCGTGGTCGACGCGGAGCTGCGGGAACACCCCGTAGGCGGCGGCGGGAGGCAGGTCGATGCGCCACCCCTCCACGAAGTCGTCCACCTCGACCGCGTTGAACCCGTAACGGCCGAGCAGATCGGCCATCTGGCCGACCACCTCGGGCACCTCGCCCTGGAGGCACCAGCCGAACTCCCGCTGCATCGCAGCGACCTGGTGCCGCACCAGCGTGACCTCGTAGAACAAGAACGGCGCCGGGCCGTCGGCGGTGACGAACCGACCGTCCGGCAGCGCCACGCCACGCCACCCGTCCCGGTACGGCGGGTCGCTCGCGAAGATGTGCTGGCGGCGGTCGACCTCGACCCGCACCTCGGTCCGCGTGGGCCGCGACGGGTACAGGTAGAGGTTCGGCTTGTCGGCGGTGCTGCAGCCGCTGTCGACATCGAGGTTCACCTCGACGACCTCGCCCGCGACCACGTCCACCATCGACGCATCGTCGCAGTCCGCCGCGAAGGCGACGAGTTGCCACTCCCCCACCGCCAGGCACACCGAGTAGCTCCCGTCCGCCGGATCGAGGTCGACCTCGATCGTCTCGTCGTCGAGCCGCGCTTCGAGCCGCGCCCGGTCCGACACCCCCCCGTCGCGCGTGACCACGCCGACCACCTGGCCCTCGTCGTCCGCGCACGGCCAGGTGTCGGGCTCGCCGGTGTCGCCGGTGTCCCCCGACTCCTTCCCCTCATCGACCGTCGCGCACGCGAGCCAACCGAACACGAAGAACATGCGAACCTCCAGGCGGAGCGGGACTGTACCCGCGACCGCGCGGGTTCCGCAAGCGGCCGCCCCCTGGATCGCAGCGAAGAAGCGCCCGATCGGCCGACGCTCAGTCGCAGGGGTGGTTGGTGTCGCCCGGGGTACCGGTCTGGTCCTCGTCGCCGTAGGTGTCGCCGCCGTCGCACCACGCCGAGGGGTCGCTGCCGGCGTCGTCGTCCATGCGCGCCGCGTCGCGTTGTTGGGCGTTCCCCTTGGTCATGCCCCAGTCCGTCTCCTCGTACACCACGCGCTCGATCGTGGCCGACCCGACCCGGAGCACGATCTCGTCGTCGTCGTTGCCGAGCTTGAACCGTTCGGGGTCCCAGGCCCAGTCCACGGTGACGCCGCCGTTTTCGCCGACCTCCGCGCTGCTGCCCAAGACCACGTACCCACCGGCGGGCACGACGAGGTGCGCGTCGAGCTCGACCGACTGCGGCTCGGACGAGTTCTCGTCCGCGAGCGTCAGCCCGAACAGGTCGAGGTCGTGATCGGTGAGGTTGACCAGCTCGAGCCACTCGCCGAGCGCGTCGTCGATGGGGTGGGGGTTGGCCATGAACTCGTTGACCCGCAGGTCGCCGGCGCCGGCCGGCGGGTTCCCGGTGTCGGTGTCCCCGCCCGTGTCGTTGCCGGTGTCGGTGTCCGTGTCGGTGTCGGTGTCGGTGTCGGTGTCCGTGTCCGAATCCGTGTCGGTGTCCGAGTCGCTGTCGGTGTCGGTGTCGGTGTCGCCGGAGTCGCCGGCGGTGTCGGTGTCGGCAGCCGTGGCGTCGCCGGAGGAGATCGAAGGAAACGAACAACCCGCGTAGAACGCCACGAACAGGATGCGGACCATGTGGACTCCAGGAGCGAGCGGCGTCTATCCGCGACAACGCGGCTCCCCGGTGACGAGTCTGCGCCGATTGCGGGGGTGGTGCCCGCCGCGCCGCGTCGCCATCGGCGCGATAGCGCGCGTCCATGCTCGTGGTGCTCCTCGCGTGTGCGGCCCCCGCCACCGACTCCGTCGGCACCGACCCCGGCCCGTCCGACCGCAACGGATCCGACACCGCCGCGTCCGACACCGGGGACACCGCGGCGACCCCCCACTGCGCCGAGGTCGACGGGTTCGTCCCCCAGTACGCCGCCGAGGTGGCCCGGTTCGTGGCCGAGGACACGCTCGCGCCCGGCCCGGAGGCCCCGGTGGTCTTCGTCGGCTCGTCGTCGATCCGCCGTTGGGAGGAGCTTCACCGCACCTACGCGGACCACGGGCCCGTCCAACGCGGCCTCGGGGGTGCCCAGCTCGGGGAGGTGGCGGCGGCGGCCGACGCCCTCGTCGTGCGGCACGCTCCGCGGGCGGTGGTGGTCTTCGCCGGCACCAACGACGTCGCCGCCGGAGTCGGCGCCGACGTGGTGATCGAGCGTTTTCGGTGCTTCCGCGACCGCGTGGCGACCGGCCTCGGCGCCGACGTGCCGGTGCTCTTCTTCGGCATCACGCCCGCGCCCGCCCGCTGGGACCAGTGGGAGGAGGCGAACGCGGTCAACCGCGGGGTCCAGGCGCTCGCCGCGGACGACCCCGCCATCCACTACCTCGACGCCCCCCGCGTCTTCCTCGCGACCGGAACCCCGCCCGACGCGAGCCTGTTCGCCGGCGACGGGCTGCACCTGTCCGCTGCGGGGTACGCGGTGTGGAACGACCTCTTGCGTCCCGCGCTCGACGCGGCGGCGCCGGCGCCGGCCCGCACGCTCGGCACGCTCACGCCGGGGACGCGCCTCCTCATCGATCTCGGGCCGTCCAACGCCGAGGATGGCGAGCTCACCCCGTCGCCGGACCACCTCGGCCAGTGGTGGAACAACTGGCACGCGATCCAGGGCGGCGACGAGGTGCTCCCCGGCGAACACAGCGTCCGCCTGGTGGACGACGCGGGCGGGGCGACCGGGGTGGACCTCGTGGTCACCGGCGGCTTCTTCGCCAACGGCCGGTCCAACGGCGGGTTGTTGTGGCCCGACGCCGCCCGGCTCGGCGCCCTGGCCGTCGGGAGCGCCACCGGGGACTACTTCTACGCCGTCCCCGACGATCAGACCGGCGGGATCGCGCTCCGCGGGTTGGACCCGGACCGCCGCTACACCCTCCGACTCTTCGCCGCGCGCGACGACCCGGAGCGCCGCGTCACCCGGTACACGGTCTACGGCGTCGGCGAGTCCACGACGCTCCAGACCTCCGGCGCCGGGTCCGGCTCCGGAACCACCAACGACGACACGGTCGTCGAGTTCACGCCCGTCGTGCCCGATCCGTACGGCAACCTGCACGTCGACGTGTCGGTCGAGGAGGGCCCCTACGCCTACCTCTCCCTGGTGGAGCTGATCGTGACCGACGGAGGGGCCCGTGCCGCGACCGGCCGCTCGCCGAGCGGGGTCCGGCGCACGGTCCATGAATTCCAGGTGCCCCCCTTGACGCTCCGCGAGCCGGT
The DNA here is from genome assembly GCA_005776735.1 of Pseudomonadota bacterium. GTDB lineage: Bacteria > Myxococcota_A > UBA796 > UBA796 > SXON01 > SXON01. Next base: position 4,906 of record SXOM01000135.1, on the reverse strand, counting down.
GTCCAATCCTACGGCTCCATGAAGAACCACGTTCGCTTCCCCGCCTCACGCCGCCTGCGGTACCCCCGCGGCGCGGGGGCGCACGCGTGGGGGTGGGTCGGCTGAGGTCGCGGTTTCCGCTACTTCGAAGCCCCCTCTCCCCGAGGGGGCTTCGTGCTTTTCGGGCCCCCGTTCTTCTTTGGAAACGCAATTCGTCCAATGTGTCAATCGTGGCCCCGCCTGCGGGCGGGGCCACCCATTTCACACACTCTTGGGGGTGTAGCCTAACGGTAAAGGCACTGGTCTATGGAACCATCCAACCGGCTCCCGTACTCGACGCTTCCGCGTCCCCATCGGGCATCCTACACGCACCATCTGCGGGTTCGACTCCCGCCACCCCCACCCCTTGTTCCGTTACACTCCCGCACCTCAGGAGCCCTCGTGGCCACCGCCGAATCGCTCGGTCCCGCCGAGCACATCGTCGCCGCGCTCACCGCGCACGCCGATCACCTCGTCCACAACCGCCCCGGCGTCGTCAGCCCCGCGCCGACCACCCCGCTCGGGGTCCGCTGGGTGCCGGTCACCCACGTCGAGGAGGGCGGCCAGGTCGTGGTGTACGAGCTCCGAAAGGTCGGCGGGCGGTCCACCAAGGTCCGCCTCGGCGTGCGCCGGGCCGACGGCGCGGTCATCGGCGGCAACCGGGTCGTCGGGCACTACCGTGCCCCCGGTCTCTTTCCCGAGGTCGCGCTCTGGATGTGGAACCAGGTGGCCGCGGTCTGGCAGCTCGACCACGAGTTCGTCGCCCGGTGGGCGTCGTGGTCGTTCCCGCGTGAACACCGGGACCTGAAGGTCGTGCTCGCGGCGTGGCTCTTGGTGCAGCCGCGATGGGGGCAGTCCGTCCGCGAGGGCGGCGAGGTCCTCTTCCACGACGACGACCTGCGCGACGTGGGCGGGGCCATGTGCCTGCTCCGCCGCAAGGACGGGAAGGACCTCTCGCCCAAGCTGCTCCTCCGCATCGGCGACCTCCTCCGCCTCCCAGCGGTGGCCGCCCGCAATCGTCAGCTCGGCTTCGCTGGCTCAGCCCGCAACCCCGCCCTCGGGCGGTGGCCGCGGGTGGTCGACAAGTGGCTCCGCCATCGCGAGGTCAACCGGCCGAGTTTGGAGGGGCTCGTGAAGGCGGGCTACCGCACCACGGTCATGCGCCTCGCGCAGCGTGTCGGCTACAAGCCCGAGTCCGCCACCTTCTTCGAGCTCCTTCGCTGGAAGCAGAAGCAGTCCGCCGACGGTCGCCGCACGCTCGCCATCGGCGTGCAGGTAGCGGCCGCGGAGTCTTGGGCCGGCCTCGACGAAGCGGCGGTGTGCGAGGCCATCGTCGCCACCCGGCCCGCGTGGAAGCGCGTGGTCGGGCTGCTCCCGAAGGACGTCGGGCTCACGCGCGCCGTCGTCGCCGCGGCGATCCAGGCGGGCTCACTCTCCGACACCGATCTCGTGCTCTTCGGGCCGACCCTGGAAGACCTTGGCCTGCTCGACGTGCCGGAGGTGAAGGAACGGTGGGCGCGCGCGGCCGCATCGGTCGAAGACCAGCGCGCGGCCCACATCGCCGAGCGCATGAAGCGGAAGGAGAACGTGGCGGTCCTCGTAGAGGCGGCCGACAAGGCCATCCAGAAGGCCGTCGCGGAGGACACCCGCGGCCTTCGCGTGTACGCGATGGTGGACATCTCCGGCTCCATGGAGGCGTCCATCGCCGCCGCGAAGACCTACCTGGCGAAATTCCTGCACGCGTTCCCGCTCGATCGCCTCCACGTCTCGGTGTTCAGCACCGTGGGCCGCGAGGTGGTGGTCAAACACGCATCCGCCGCCGGCATCCAGCACGCCTTCGCGCCGTACTCGGCCGGCGGCGGCACGGACTACGGCGCGGGCGTACGGGCGGTGCGCCACCACCGGCCCGCCCCCGGAGAGGACGCGCTCTTCGTCTTCATCGGCGACCAGCAGGCCATTCGGTTCACGCAGGCGGTGCGCGACTCGGGCCTCGAGCCCGTGGCGTTCGCGATGCTCCACGTCGGCGGCCCCGGAAACGCCGTGGAGATCACCGCGGCCGAGCTCGGGATTCCCTTCCTGAAGCTCGACGAGGCCACCTTTGCCGACCCCTACGCCCTCCCGCGGGTGCTCCGCAACCTCATCGCCGCCACCCCGGTGGTGAAGGCGGCCGTGCGTACGCCGCTGGTGGAGACCATCCTGGCCACGGAGCTGCTCCAGAAGCCGGTGTGGGCGTAGTCGGCCGTGTGGCGGAGCCTGTTGGCACCCAAGGCGGACGAGCTCGTGGCGCCGTGGGCGGGCGGCCGAATGCTCGCCGCGGGGGGACGTCGTTTCCGACTGGAGGGGGCGCTCCCCCGCGAGGCCGGCTGGCATCGCTTCGCGGTGTCCGGCGGGCGCGCGGCGACGGCGGTGGAGCCCGCGGATCCGCCCGCCGACTGGCCGGGCGACCGGCCGCTCGTGCGCGGCTACCTCGTGGGCGATCGCCTGATCGCCGACGGTGCGCGCTTCTGTGCCGACACCGCCCGCATCCACGAGGTGAGCACGCGCGTGCTGCTGGCGGAGCGCGGCCTGGGACGGTTCGCCCGCGTGGCCGCCGCGACATGGGGAGAGGCCCTCCTGGTGTATGCGTGGCCCGACCTGCCGCAGGGTGCCGATGCGGAGGTGGAGCGCCGCTACGAAGACCGGGCCGCCGGCCTCGTGGGGATTCGCGAGGTGACCCCAGGGTTGGAGCTCGCGTTCCGTTTGGCGAGCTGGCTTCGTGACGAAGCCGAGCGGGCGCGGGCCCGGCAGGCCGAGTTGGCCGAAGCGGCCCGCGTCGAAGCGGAGGCCGCCGCCCGGCGGCACGCGCTCGAGCGCACCTACGGCGCTGCCATCGGCGACGCCGACACCCGCCGCGCCCTCGCCCGGCGCGACTTCGGCGCCGCCGCCCGCGCGGCGCTCCTCCTGTCCGGCGCCGAGCTGCTCGACTGGCTCCCCGCCCCCCACGCCGACGAGGCGATCGTACGCTACCGCCACCTCGGGCACCGCCTGGAGTGTGTCGTGAATCGGCACACCCTCCGGGTGATCGACGCCGGCGTGTGCCTCACCGATCACGACGGCGAAAAGGGGGATGACCGGTTCACCCTGGAGTCGCTCCCGGGCGTCATCCAGGAGGCCGAGGCCGAGCAGGCCCTGGTCATCTTCCGGAGGGGCTGATGGTCGAGACCGCCGTCGTCGTCGAGCCAAACGGCGCCGTGCTGTACTGGCACGAGCCGCGCCGCCGCACGGCCACCGCGCTCCCCGACAGCCGCGCGCTGTGGCTGGTCTTGTGGGAGGCGCGGGAACGCCTCGGCGGCGTCGCCCACACCCACCCCGGCGTGGGCCCGCCCCACCCGTCGGCGGAGGACCTCACCACCTTCGCGGCGTGCGAAGAAGGCCTCGGCCGCCGCCTGTCGTGGTGGATCGCCACCGCCACCGACTGTGTCGCCTTCGTCTGGGTGGGCCCCGGCCGCCTCGACTACACACCCGCACCCGCGGGTCACACCCCATGGTTGGACGAGCTGCGTACCCGCTCCACCCACTCCGCAGGAGGACTGTGATGAACCACACCGAAGCCCTCGTCAACCTCACCTGGATGGGCCGTAACGCCGACCTCGCCCAGCCCGTCTTCTACCTCGCGACCGATGCGGAGATCCGTGCCTGGGTGACCGAGGCGGTGCGCTTCGGCGGCGTGTCCGGCCTCCCGGCCGACGGGCCCGTCGACCTCCGCGACTTCGTCGTGGACCGGTTCCCGGCGAGTGAGACCATCCCGTACAACCGCATCTTCGTGCGTCCCAAGACGCCGTTCGGTGCGGCGTGAAGACCCTCGTGGTCGTCGGCGTGGGAGCCCTGGGCTCCCACGCCGTCCTGTTTTCGCGCAACCTGCCCGTCGCGCTCGTGCTCGTCGACTTCGACCGCGTCGAATCGAAGAACGTGCTCGCCCAGGTGCACCCTCGCACCGCGCTCGGCCGCAACAAGGCCGAAGCGATGAAGCAGACGCTCCTCGGGCTCTTCGGCACCCGCGTCGAAGCGATTCCCCACCGCCTCGTGCCCGAGAACGTCGACACCCTGCTCGGTCGTGCCGACCTCGTGCTCGATTGTGTGGACAACGGCGCCACGCGTCGGCTCATCCAGGCGTGGGTCCGCAACCACAAGGTCCCGTGCTTGCACGGTGCGCTCTCCGCTGGCGGCGACTTCGCGCGCGTGGTGTGGGACGACCACTTCGTCGTCGACGACGAGGCCACCACCGGCGCGGCCACCTGCGAAGACGGCGCCATCCTCCCGTTCGCGGGGATGGCCGGCGCGATGATCGCCGACGTCCTCGCCGAACACCTCCGCGGGGGCACACGGCGAAGTGTGCAGCTCGGGGCCGGCGGCTGGCAGGTCCTGGCCCGCGACCGTTGACGGCGAAGTCGTCGGAGGTCATACCGAACGATCGTGATCAGACGGCGCAACGGTGCTCGTCCGGCCACCAGTGGTACTTGGTGACGGCGCGGATGTGGTCGCGGACAGTGTCCAGGTGCCGGCAGCGGGCGCCTACGGCGTCGAGTAGTTGTAGAAGGTCGTCGTAGGTGCGATTGGCGACGACCTCGTTGATGATGGGCCAGATGCGCTCCGCGGGCTGGAGCTCCGGCGAGTAGGGAGGCAGGAACGCCAGATGTACGCCGTCGGGCACCTTGAGGTCGTGACCGGTGTGCCATCCGGCCCCATCGAGAACGACGACCGCGCGTCCGTTGGGGCCGAGCCCGGCCTCGCGCGCGAAGTGGTCGAGGACGGCGCTCATGATCGCCGTCGAGACCGTCGAGCCGATCACGTTGACTGTCTCGCCCGATGCCGGGCGCACGAAGGAAAACAGGTACGCCCACTGGTAGGT
>SXOM01000134.1 GCA_005776735.1 Pseudomonadota bacterium | reverse complement strand
GCGCCGGTCACCCACGCGCAGCTCGCGCGCTGGCTCGAAGCCCATCCCGACTGGCAACGCGACGCCGCCGTCGCCGCCGGCACCGCCGACGACAAGTACCTGCGCGGGTGGGAAGCCGCGACGCCGCCGGCCGGCAAGGAGTCGGCCCCGGCGGTCGGCGGGAGCTGGGCCCTGGCCAAGGCCTACTGCGCCGCCCGGGGAGGCCTCGCCGCCGCGGAGGCCGAGCCGCTCACGTGGAAGGAGTCGGGCACCCAACCGTGGATGGAATACCGCCAGGCCGAGGGTGCCCCCCGCTGGCGGCGCGACGACGGCGTGGTGAGCGACCAGGTCGCGGTGAACCAGAGCGGCGCGTTCATCGGCTTCCGCTGCGCACGCTGACCCGAAGGGGGCGTCGCCCCCGCGCCGCGGCCGCGCGGCGCCCCGGGCCGCTCGACGCTACCGGTCGCGGCGCGCCGCCCACCTACCCCCGTCGCCGACCGCCCACCGTCTCGACGCGCACCAGCCCGTCCCGGGCGAGCACCAACGTTTGCCGGTGAACTTCCGTTCCCGTCGGCCGCCGGATCGCGACCACCACCGGAATGGTGTAGGTCTTCGGGCCCTGGATGCGCCGCGCGTTGCCGTCGTCGTCGAGCTGGTAGAGCACCCGGGTCGGGTCGTCCATCCGGCGCAGCCACGCGCTGAGGTTGAACCTTAGAATCTGCTCGACCCCCTCGGCCTCGGGGCACTGGTCGCGCACACCCGTCCGCAGGGCGAGCCCCCGCCGGTAGTGTACGACGTCGTCGGCGGCGCGCACGACCAGCTCCACCGGGTGCTCGGCCTCGGCCCGCAGCGCCGCGACCTCCGGCGGTACCGCGCCGAGGTGCATCACGCGGACCGTCTCCTCGGCGTGGCCGTACACCGCGCTGCCATCTTCGGCGCGCAGCTCGACCCGACGATCGTACAACCAACGGGGCAGGCGACGCGCGAACCACGCCTTGAGGCGGTCCTTCAGGCGGTCCTTCAGGATGTAGCTCACCACCGCGAACGAGATGAAGACCGCGACGCTCGCCCCTTCTTGCGGACCGGGCATGCCGACGGTCCACACCGCGACGAGCTGCAGGACCACCGCCACGGTCATGGCCGCCGCCGCGGCGAGGCCGAAGGCGAGGTCCTGGGCCGCATCGGTGACGCGCGTGCTTACGAAGCGCAGGTGTAACGCCGAGAGGACGTACTTCTTCAGGCGGTTGAGCTCGGTGACGAATCGCTCGTTGTCCGCGTCGTCCTCGGCGTTGAGCGGGCCGTGCTCACCGTGGGCCACGCGCTCCTCGGTCTCGCGCCGGATCGCCTCGGCGAACCCCGGGTGGGGATGCGCTTCGTGGAGGCGGAACCACACCTCGACGCACTGCAACGAGACGAAGTCGTCGATCGCCGCGAGCACCGTGGCCCACCGCGCCGACGGCAGGGGCATCTGGGCCCGGAGCGCCCGCCACGCCGTGAGCGTGGCCTCCGCGTCGGCCACCAGGGCCACGATCATCGCGTCGCGCTCGGCCTCGCCGGGGGCGCGCTCCACGCGGCGGCGGCGGATGCGGAGCTGCTCGCGGACACACGCCCCGAACAGCCGCAGCGTGCGCTCGGCGCACGCCTCCTCGTCCGGCGTGGCGTGCGCGTGGCCCAGCCGCGCGGTGAGCGCGCGGATCGGCTCCAGGAGCGAGGCCGCATCGGCCAGCTCGCGCCGAGGGGGCTCGAACCGCACGTAGGCGGTGCGGTCGCGGTAGAACGCCTCGCGGTCGAAGTCCGGCTCGTCGATGCCGAGCTGCGAAGGCACGAAGAACCAGAGGTCGAGGTCGACGCGCCCCTGGTCGAACGGAACCTCGAGGTCGAGCTCGACGGACGAAGAATCATGGGCGTGCAGGCGGGCCATCGGCCACGGCCCGTAACCGGGCCGTCACCGAATCGGCACACCTCACCACGCCTTGTGCCAGCTCCAGAAGGGGTCGGCGACAAGCTCGGCGTTGGACGATTGCTATTCGAGTACGGTGCGGAGGTTGTGCTACGGGTGTGCCACGGCGGGCCAGCCGGGGCGCACGCAGTTCGTCGCCTCGCGTTAGCGCCTCGCGATGTCGATCATCGGCCACCTTCGCCACCCGCACGAGTTCAAACGGCTCTGCGACGGCCTGCTGCGGATCGAACTGGGGCCGCTCACGCAGACCTTCGCGGCGAGCGGTCGTGACGGAGGGGTAGATGCGGAGTTCGTAGGTACCTACGGTGGTATTTCGGGGCGCTGGACGTGCCAGTACAAGTACGTTGATCCGACGAGCGATCCGAACGCAGCGCGGCAGCGACTCACCAAGCTGTTCGACCCGCGCCCTCCGGGAGAGAGCGAGTTCGCTAAGGTGAAGCCCCGCGCGCCCGCCGCCTACCTCCTCGTGACGACGGCACCGGCGACCACGCACTTGATCGACAGATTGACCGCCCGCTGCGCAGCCGATCTCCCCGGGTGCCGCCTCGTCATCTGGGATCCGTCCGCCCTCGAATGCCTACTGCAAGGCCGAGAGTTCCTTGCCCGCGCTCTCGATTCGCACGTTGAGAACGTGGCCCGCGAACAGGTCTTGCAACCGGTGGTCAATGAGGTCGAGGAGCTCTGGGCCATCGTCGGGACTCCCGGGCGAGTTCCTCTGTGGCCGCTCTCGTGCAACCGCGTGGATGCGACTCAGGCCGTGTACACCTTCAGCGGCAACCGGAAGCCGGGAACCCGGTGGTCCTGGCTCGATTCGTCCCGCCTCCACACCCTCGCCGGGGCACGCTCGCACCCCCTCTACGACTACACCGCGAGGGTGCGCTACCCAAAGGCATTCCGCCTCCTGACTCGCCTCCTGAGCGCCGCGGGCACGCTCAGGAACGCCGTCGCCGCAGAGCTGGCCAGCGCGCACGCCGTGTGGACCGCCGACACCGGCCCGCTGGGGAAGCTGACGGCGGGCGAGCGTGAGACGCTGGGTACGCTCGGCCTGTACACGGTGCTGGCGAACGCGTGGGGCGCTGCGGAAAAATACTGCAATACCGAAGGCTCGGCGATCAAGATCGACGGCGACATCGTCTATTCGGGGCAACATCAAGCCGAGGTTCTGCGGTTGCTTGAGACCGAGTTGACGCGCCGCGCGTCAGCGGGGCCACCGGCCGCAATCGCGAGCGGGAGACGGCTCGTCGAGCGGCACCTCGCGGCCGCCCGGACTGCGCTCTGGTACCCGTGGCACCTGTGGCTCGACTCGCCGTAGGCGCGAGACGGCGGTGTGATCCTCGCCCGGCAAGCGTGGCCGGGACGGCTACGCAGCGCCGATCTCCACCGCCCATGTGTCGCCGCGCGGGGTAGCACTCACCTTCGGGTTTGCGGGGCCCGCCTTGCGGGTCCGTAGCAGTAGCCCGTCGAGCGCGGCGTAGTCCTGCACGGGGCGCTCGCAGAGAGCGAGCACTCGCAGCAGCCCTTCGGCGGGCCCCGGGATGGGCCGCGCGCCGGTCTCCCAACGAGAGACCGTCTCCGGCTCGACCTTGAACCTCACCGCCAAGTCCTTGCCGGCGAGACCGAGAAACTTACGAAGGAACTTGATTTCGGCGGCGCCCAGACGCCCCACTCGCGTCGCAACCGCGTGCGCGAGGCAGCGATGGAGCGCGTCGACGTGCGGGATGTCCACGGCGTAGTTGTCGCACGCGGTGCACCGCCGCACCTGGACGTTCACGAGGGTGACGTTCGGCAGCCCGCACCGGTACGGCACGACGCCGCTCTGAGACGGGCCGAACTCGGCCCCGCACGCATCGCACTTCACGGGTGTATCCTCCAAGCGGTGATGATGATGAGCGTTTCAGCAGACTCAAACTCAACAACTACGCACATCCTTTGGGTCTTGATCTGGTACCTCCATGCTCCACCGACGCAGTCGATGTGGTCAACCTGCCCAGCCCGGAGGACGTTGACAGCGTCCACCTGAGTGAGATCGTCGTTCTCCAGTTCCCGGTCGGCGTGTCGCGTGAACCGGTACGTTCCGCCAGCGAGGATGGCCCTCGCCAACTGCCGTGCGGCAACCTGACTCAATGGTTCGTTGAGCACGCATGGCCGTCTACCATCTGACTTGACTATTCGTCAAGAACATAGTCCCGCGAATCGGGCCGCGTCGTCAAATGATCGATCGTGCCCGCCGGCGCACGGTTCACCCTCCCGCGCGCCCCCGCCGCCCCGCCCCGATCTCCACCACCTTCCCCGCATCGGCCGCCGGGGCGACGAGGCGCGCCCGCGCCACGGCTTCCGCTCGCTCCTCCTCGCTCACCTGCCGGTAGTGCGCCATCGCCACCGCGGGCGAGTGCCCCACCACCGAAGCGGCGACGGCGGGATCGACGCCGGCCCGGTAAAGCTCGCGCACGGCGTACCGGCGGAGGGCGCCCACCGCGAACACGGGGACGCCGGCCCGCTCGCACGCGCGAGCGACAGGGAGGTCGATCGCCGTCGTCGTATGCTTCGAGCCGGCGAACACGGGCCCCGCAGCGATGTCGAGCGCAGCGCGGGCATCGGCGAGGGCCTCGACGGCAGCCCCGCCCAGGGGCACGCACCGGCGGCCCACTTTGCCGCGCACGGTGAGCGTCTCGCCGTCGAGGTCGACGTCCGCCCAGGTCAACGAGAGTACCTCCCCCTTGCGGCAACCGGTGCACGCGAGGAGCACCACCGCGAGGCGCGCCCAGCCTTTCAACTCCGCGAGCACCGCCGCCACCTGCTCGCGCGTCGGCGTCGTGCGGTTGCGGGTCCAGCCGTTGAGGCGCACCGTGAACCGCGGTAGCTCACGGTCGCCCGGGATCGCGCCGATGTCGGTGGCCCACCGCCACGCCAGCCGCAGCGTCTCCAGCTCCAACCGCACCGTGCGGAGCGAGGTCATGCGCTTTAGCTCGCCCGCCAGCTTGCGCCCGTCGCGGGTTGTGGTTGCGTAGCGGGCCGGCTCGCGGAGCCGCACCGCGCGGTAGTTCTCTAGCGTCTCGCGCGTCACCCGCTCGATCCTCACGTCGCCGATCACCCGGGCGAGCATGCGCCCGACGTGGAGCCGCTGGGCGATGGTCGCGGGCGACAGGTCGGAGCGGGCCTGCTGAGACGCCGCCCACGTTTCGAGCACGTCGCGGATGGACTTCACGTCGCGGTGCGCCGGCTCAACGCCGGACTTGGCCACGGCGCCGAGTTCCTCCGAGGCTTCCTCGCGCGTGCGCCATCCCAGCGCGCCGCCGCCGTCGTCGCGTGCACCGGAGCCACCGCGCCACCACCGCCAGTAGAACCGGCCTTCGGCGTTGGGCCCGCGAACGACGCGCGCGCGGGCATCGCCGACGATGATGGGGGCAGGGCGACGGGGCTTGGACATGGGGACTCCGGGAAGGGTGCGCGGCGCCGTCAGCGCCGTTTCGCGTCGTGGCCGGCGGCGCGCGTTTCGAGACTCGCGAGGCCGCGGATCAGCGCGAGGCGGATCACGGCGGCCCGGCTCTTGCGGCCCATCATCGGACCGAGTTCGGGATCGGTGCGAAGCGCGGGAAGCAGGGCATCGGCGCGGGCGATCAACTCGGGGGGTAGCTTCACGGCGATCCAGCCGGACTCGTCGGCGTCGTTCATCGGGGCCTCGTGGGAGCCCCCCGGTAGCGTGCCCGCGACGTAGGCGGCGGTCCGTTCCGAAACGCGATCCGTGGCGAGGTCCGGGTGAGCAGCGCGCACGGCGTCGAGCGTGGCGAGCCCAGCGGCGGCGCGGGACAGGTCGACCGGGCCACGGCGGCGCGCCATCACGCCACCTGAGCGAGCGTGAGGGCCTTGACCGTCTCGGCGTGCCAGCGGCGACCGGAGCGGGGCAACATGCCACGCTCGTGCAACGCGGCGGCGATGGCCCGGAGGGACATGCCGGCGGCCCGAAGTTCGGCGACGGCGGCGATCACGCCCTGCTCGCCCGGGTCCGCTTCGACGTGGACGCCATCGGCCGCCACGCGCCAGCCGTAGGGCGCCTCGCCCCCGGTGTACTCCCGCTGCGCGCGCATGTGCGCCAGCGCCGCCGAGGTCCGCTCCCCGGTCGCCTCCCGCTCCCACTGCGCCACGGAGGCGAGCACGTTGAGCACGAGGCGCCCCGCGGCGGTGCGGGTATCGATCTGCTCGCCGACGGACAGGAGCGCCCACCGCCCGCTCGCGAAGTACCGCTCGACGAGGTCGCCGAGATCACGCACGGAGCGGGTGAGCCGGTCGAGCTTGACCACGAGGATCGCATCGGCCTTGCCTGCGCGGAGCATACCCAGCGCGCGATCGAGCGCCGGCCGGTCGAGCGTCTTCGCGGACACGCCCGCGTCAACCTCGACGGCGACGAGGTCGACATCGTACAGCGAGGCGTAGGCTTCGAGCTTCGCGCGCTGGGCGTCGAGGCTCACGCCGTGTTCGGCCTGCTTGTCGGTGCTCACCCGCACGTAGGCGACGGCGCGGGTGCGAGCGTTCGGGGCGGGGGAAGCGGTGCGGGCCATGCGTCAACCTCGACTGCATGCACCTTACCACGTACAGCAACCGTAGTGCAACCCTAATGCAACCCGTTCGACGTGAAGCGTACCGATTCTGTCAGGGCGGGGACGCGCGCTGACAGCGGCAGGGGCCCTTGGGCTCGACGCGGTGCGCGAGGCCGACGACGACGCGGGGCGCGCGGCGCGCGCGGGAAAGTGATCGCGACCGCCTCTGGCCGCGACTAAAGGCAACCCTGTGGCTCGCTGCTCCGCAGCGGCAACGTCCACAATGTACGTCCCCCTTGAACGACCACGACGCTGCCGCCCGAAACTCGAAGCGTTGCCGTCCCGTCGGCGAGCGGCTGTTTTGCGTACCGGACTTTCACTGTGGCTTCAGCGGAACTGGTCCGCCGGACGTACATGATCGCCCCACCACCGTCGTAGGCCATCGTGACGATGTGTTCGTGCCAGTTCAGCATCACGCCGTCATCCCGATAGCATCCAAGAAACTGCGTCACGTCCACCACGGACTTCGAGGTGGCGGGTACCTTCCCCGGGGATGCCGACGTCTTTACGCCAGACTCCTTCGCCGGCGCATCAAGGTCGAATGGCACCGGCGCCTCGGGGGCGGGGCCGACGAGCTTGTCGAGTTCGGGGATTGGAGCACTGCGCGCGGTGTCGGCGGGTGCGCGTTGAGTCGACGTCGCGCGGTACGGCTCATGCACGGCTTGGTAAGCCGCATCGGCGAACGGCAGCACGAAGAAGGCCCAGCCGATCCAGCCCGCGGCCACGGCAGCGCCAACCTTCCACGCCGGTTCGACGCGCTTCGGCTCGGGATCCGCGTGGTCGATCTGTGAAAAGAGCAGGGCAAAAAAAGCATTCACGAGAACGATGGGGAACCACGAGTCACTCGCGGCGAATAGCCCCAGAACGATCGGGACGTAGACGACGAAGCCGAGCAGCCGGATCAAGCAGCGTACCGGCCGACGGTCGTCGTAGGCATTCGATGCCGTGAGTAGGGAGCCGGCGAAAAACATACCGAAGAAAGTAGCGAATGCCACCTGCGTGCGGGTGAAGCGGGAGAGGCCTCGGGGTTCGCTCGCCCGAGGAGCGAACGCGGGACTTGGCGGCGCTGTGACACCAGCCGCGAACGGCGGATGGCTCGGCGCCTGCTCGGCGCGCGGAGTACCGGCGGGGATCGGCCGCTTCCGCAGCGCCTCGATCTGCTCCCGCTCGGCGCGCAGTCGTTCCTCGACCGACCGTCGTGAGCCATCCTGTACGGACGAAGCAGCGCGAGCCGGGGGCGCGGCCGCCCCAACCATCGCGGCATCCAGGTCGTTGGACTCGTCGGGTTCGATCGCGGGGAGATCGTCGCCCGCACCGAGCTGACTGCCCGCCCAGGTCGGCGGGAGTGTGGCCACGGTCGTCGAAGGGGGCACGGACTTCGTCGGAGCGGCGGCCGTCTCCAGTAGCTCCCCGGTCAACTGGTCGATCGCCGCTCGGCCGGCCGCTTCCGAGAGGCTGCCGGCTACCACGAGGGCCTGTATCGACTCGATCTCCCGGGCGATTTGTACGGGGGTCCGTGCGGCCATCCGTGGACGATAGCACGCGAGGCGCTCAGCCCACGGCCGCGCTCCCCTCGATCGCCCGCGCGCCCGGCGACTCCGCCTCCACCATCTGCACCACGCCGTCAAGCTGCCCGATCAGCGTCCGCACGACGCCACCCCTGTGACACCGCTGTGCCACCATCGGGCATCCGACGGCGGCACAGGGCAGTTTCCTCGCTTCACGACCCAGGTATAACGCCGCGTTTGCTCACCACGCCTTGTGCCAGCTCCAGAAGGGGTCGGCCCACGTGGCCCCGCCGTTGTCGGTGTAGGTCTTCGGCGGAGTCTGGTTCCCCCACTCGGTGGGGCGACCGGTGTGCCCGCCGACCACGAGGCTGCCCACGAAGTCGCCCTTGGCGTAGACCTTGTCGATCTGCTTGCGCACGTGGGCCACGTCGGCGGCGCTCACCACCCCGTTGCTCGTCGCCTTGTAGAACTGCACGGTCACGCGCACCGGGAAGCGGGTGTCACGCTCGATCGCCAGGTCGCCGAACTCGGTGAACGGGCCTTCGGTCTCGCCGTGACTGACCACCGCCATCTCGACGTCGCTGGACTTGGAGGCCGACTCCGCCATCGGCGCCGACGCCGCCGGCGCCCCGCCCGAGCCGTAGCCCCACCCGTCGCCGAGGCCGAGCCAGTCGCGGCGCGACTCGCGCTGCTTCAGCGGCACCTGGATGAGCAGGACCACGTCCAGGCCGGCCTCCTCGGAGATGCTGTCCACGTCGATGCCCTGCTCCGCGGCCCACTGGCTCACGCGCTCCGCCACGAACGGCGCGCGGTCACCGTCGTCGTTGAAGTAGAGCGGCTGGCTCAGGTACCCGCCCTCGTTCTCGATGATCTGCATGCTCGTGCCCTCGCGGGTCGCCATGATCGCGAGCACCGCCGGGTTGTCGGGCGACGACTGGTAGTTGTAGAGCACCGGGGTGAACGTGGCCTCGCCCTTCTCGGGGATCGGCAAGAAGCACGCCTGCGCGCTGACGAGCACGTGGGTGTCGCGGTCCGCCCACAAGGAGTCGCGGGAGCCCGTCCAGCTCGACGGGTCGTGCATGTAGCGGCGCGGGTCCTGCAACAGCGACGCGAGGCTGGTGGTCCGCAGCGAACGCCCGTCTTCGTTGCCGGTGCGCAGGTAGAACTCGTCGCTGCGCACGTCGGCCGTCTTGTCGGTGAAGTTGTCGAAGCGGATGACCGGCATCGGGTGCAACGCCCCGCTCGGGTCGCGGACGCCGATGGTCATGTCGGAGATGTTCGGACCGACCGAGCTGCCCTTGTAGCGACCGGTGTCCTCCCACGTGACGTTCATGACGTTGAGGCCGTACCGGGACGCGAGCTGCTGCGCCTGGGTGTTCCAGACCATGCCTTCGACGTTGGCGATGGTGGTGCGGAAGCGGTCCTGCCAGCCGGCGTGCGCGTCGGGGGTGGCGAGGGCGAGGAGGAGGGAAGCGGTGAACATCGGGTTTCTCCTGAGGTCGCCGGCACAACGACCCGGAGCCGGTCGGCCTTACAGCGGCCCGACGACATTTTGGGCGGCGCGCCGCGACCCGCCTCGAAGGCGGCGAAACCTCGCGCGCGCCGCGGCCCGCGCGGCGCACCGGCCGCCATTCGGGACGGTCGCGGCGCGGGCCCCTCAGATTCCTCGGTACATCGCCGCGAGCTGCGCCTTGTCGTCGAGCCGCTCCCACACCGTGTCGAGGACCCACCGCGCGAATCGTTCGATCACCTCGACGTCCTTGGGGCCCACGCCGAGCCCGAAGCGCACGCGGTCGGCGACCTCGGCCACCTCCTCGAGGCCGTGGACCTCGACCGGGGACAACTCCTTGAGCACCGGCGCCGCGCGCTTGGCGAGGCCGGCGGCGTCTTCGCCGGGGAGCGCGCGCACGCCGGCGTCGCCGAGCGCGATCTCCACCATGCGCCAGCACTGGTCGATGCGGGTGCTCGGCGCGACGTCCCACAGCGGATCGCGGAGGTGCCGGAGCACGAAGAGGCGCTTGAGCGGCCGATACGCCAAGAGCGCCCCGAGCCCGAGCATCATCGCGATCGACAACACCGAGCAGATCGTGCCGCCCGCCTGCTTGGCGGCCTCGACCACCTGCTCGGCCGCTTGTTTCACGCCGTCGGGGACCTTCGGGCCCGACCCCTCTTCCTCGGGGCAGTACTGGCCGTTGCGGCACTCGGGCTTGCGGCCCTTCTCCTTCTTGTCCGCCCGGTTGTTCGACTTGCCGCCGTCGCCCTTGTACTGCGAGGGGTCGTGCTGCTCGGTGCCGCCGTTGTCGTTGGGGCCGTTGCCGTCCTGCGGGCCGGTGCGCCAGAGGTAGGGCGCGACCACCGCGGTGACGACCGCGAGGCCGACGCCCATCGCGGCGAGGAGGATGAGGCCGGCGAACGTGATGCGCGGGCGCGACACCCCGCGCTCTTCGACGCTCGGTCGCAGCGGTGCGGTGGGGCCGCGCCGCCACGTCGCGAGGCGGTGCGTCTCCCGCGTGACCAGGAACAAGAGGAACAGGCCCACCGACGGGACGAGCATCGCCATCGAGACCAGGTCCCACACCGCGTACTTGTCGCCCTCCTCCCAGATGCCGACGCCGCCGTGGTCCTCGATCCACACCAGGCAGGCGCCCACGGTCCACACCATCGGCAACCACGTGGCCCACAACGAGCGGTTGGTCTCGAGGCTCCACAGGCCGCCGGTCATGGCGACGGGTCCGAGGAACAAGACCGAGACCACGATGGCGGCGATGACGTCGTTGTTCATCAGGGCGCTGCCGCCGGCCGCGAAGAACACGAAGAACGCCGTCCACATCATCGCGCTGGCGACCATCAACACCCAGGTGCGCACCCGCAGGAAGGCCATGACCTGGCCCAGGCCCACGCCGGCGAAGGTGGAGATGCCGAACGCGCTCAGGAAGAGGATGTCGTCGCTCCCGATGTTCTCGGTGAGCGCGATGGCGACGGTGAACACGAAGTACGCGTAGAAGACCCACACCCAGTAGGTGACGATGGGGACCGCCGCCTCCTTGATCTGGCCCCACAGCGTCATCGACGAGCCGTGTTCGAGCGGCCCCGTCCACCCGGTGCCCACGCTCATGCGGCCTTCCCGCCGGCGCCGTAGCGCGCCGCGCCGGCCACCACGCCGACCAACCGATGGGTGCCCTGGCCGGTCTCCAGGCGGTACACCGTGTCGCCGCGGGCGAGGATCTGCCTGAAGACCCGCTGCCCATCGCGACGCGCGACCTCGCGCAGGCGTTTGCGCGCGCTCAGCCGGGCCGCCTGGTCGCGGAAGATGCGGAGCTGCGCGAAGAAGCCGTTCTCGTCGCTCCCCACGGGGAACGGGAGCCGGAACAACCACATGAACGCGTTGACCGTGCTGCCCGCGAGCGCTTCGAGCAGGGTGGGATCTTTGCCTTCGAGCGCCTTCTCCGGCGGCAAGAAGATCCACGTGAGCGACTCGCCCGCGAACCCCCCGGGGGCCGGGGCCTGGAAGCGGCTGGACACGATGACCCCGTGCGTCTGCTTGCCCGCCTCCTCCAACAGCGCGGGGATGTCCCACCGGCCCTGCCAGATCGCCCGCGCCCCGAGGTCCTGCCACCGCACGTGCCCGCCCTTCTGGCACGCCTGCGTCTCGACCTTCAGCTCGCCCTTCGCGTCGCGCGCCGCGCACACGATGGTCACGCGGTCCCCGCGCTCGACGAGCTCCTTGGCCATCGAGATCCAGGTCTCGACGAGCTTGTCGAGCACCTCCTCCACGCCCACCGCGTCGTCCAGCATCCGGCCGGCCGGCAAGAAGCTGTCCAGCACCAAAAGCACGTTCTTGGTGCTGATCTCCTTGGTCTCGGGCGTGCGGATCTGCATCTGGCCCTGCTTGACCGACAACTTCCAGTGGATGCGCCGCGTGTCGTCGCCCGACTGGTACTCGCGGAAGCGGAAGTGGTCCTCGGTGGGGAACCGGTGCGGCCGCGTGAGGATGTCGGGCTTCTCGAGCTTGCTGCGGGGCGGCTCGAGGATCTGGAGGTGCCGGAACCGCGGCAGGATCTTGAGCTCGGCGGTGGCCATCGACGCCACCGAGATGCGCGTGAAGCCGAGCGCGTCCTGGTAGTAGATGTTGGCCGGTCCGAGCCGGTACATTCCCCGCGGCGTGCGCCGCAGCCGGCCCGCGACGAGCAGCTCTTCTCGCCGGGCTCCGGCGCCGACGGCGTAGCGCGACACCGTGGCCAGGCGCGGCGGGAGCGGGTCTTCGACCAGGAGGAAGTACAGCGGCGGGACGGGGACGCGCCGAAAGACGAACCGCTCCTCCGCCACCTCGCCCGCCAGGATCACCGCCGGCGACATCTGCCGCTCCACCGTGGCCCGCTTCCGGACCTGGGCCTCGAAGTGCGACACGATGAAGGCGCTCAGGAACGTGGAGACGCCGACCACGCCGTAGAAGACGGTGAGCGCCAGGACCGCCACCAGCGACAGGTCGGCCCACTTCGCGCCGAGCGTCAGCACCACGAACAGCAGGCCGGTCACGAAGACCGCCCAGCCCCGCGGGGTCACCAGCGCCACGTGCCGGTGGATCGTCGCCGCGACCGCCGTGGGGCTCGACCGCCCCGCCTGGCGCAACAACGCGAGCTCCCGCCGCGACTTCCACGCCACCCCGACCACGAGCATCATGAACGCGGGCGCGATGAGCACCGCCGACACGAAGAGCAGGATCGGCGCGGTGTGCGCCACCTGGCTCACCTCGAAGAACAACGCGCACACGAACGCCACCACGAAGGGCAACACGAAGAGCCCGAACAGGTGGAAGGCGATGCCGAACAGGTGCCGGATCATGCCAGCGGGACCTTCTCCAGGATGCGGCTGACGTAGCTGTGACCGGCCTCGTCGCCCGAGATGATCATGCGGTGCGCGAGCACGTCGGGCGCGAGCGCGCGGACGTCTTCGGGCGTGACGAAGTCGCGGCCCGCGGTCATCGCGTGCACCTGCGCCACCCGCGCGAGCATCAGCATCGCGCGCGGCGACGGGGGCGCCAGGGCCACCGAGTCGCCGCGAATGGTGTTGGCCACCTTCACCAGGTACCGCTTGACCTCCTGCCCGACGAAGATGCGCGTGGCGAGGTTCTGCCATCCGAGGAAGGTCTCGCGGTCCACCACCGGGCGCACGTCGTCCACCGGCGGGCGCGAGCCCAGGTGCACGTCGAGCATCTGCATCTCCGCTTCGGGGTTGGGGAAGCCCATCGTGAGCTGCGCGCTGAACCGATCGAGCTGGGCCTGCGGCAGCACGTAGGTGCCGTCGTGGTCCAGGGGGTTCATCGTCGCCATCACCAGGAACGGAGGCGGCAATTTGTGGGTGACGCCCTCGACCGTGACCTGCCCCTCGGCCATGCTCTCCAACAGGGCGGACTGCGTCTTCGGCGTCGCGCGGTTGAGCTCGTCGGCCAGCAGGAGGTTGCAGAAGACCGGTCCGGGCTGGAACACGAACTGCTTCTGGCGCAGGTCGAAGACGTTGGTGCCGGTGATGTCCATCGGCAGCAGGTCGGGGGTGAACTGGATGCGCCGGAAGTCCAGCGCGATGCTCGCCGAGATGGCACGCGCGAGCATGGTCTTGCCGGTGCCCGGCACGTCCTTGAGCAGCACGTGCCCGCGCGCGAGCAGCACAACCAGGGTCTTGAAGATGACGTCGTCCTTGCCGAGGATGACGGTGGCGACGGCCTTCTTGACCTCGGCGAACCGGGTGTTGAACGCGGCGATCTCGGCCGCTAGCGCGGGGTCGCGCGCAGGGGGGGCGTGGAGCATCCGCAAACGTAGCGCGGAGAGGCAGACGGTGGGGGCGGCGCGCCGCGACCGGCCACGGCGAGCGGCCGAGCCCGCCGCGCGCCGCGGCGCCTGGGCGACCGGCGCCGGTTAGCGATCGACATGCGCTCGGTCGACGTGCCCCAGGTCGCG
>SXOM01000133.1 GCA_005776735.1 Pseudomonadota bacterium | reverse complement strand
ACGATCCACGCGCCGTCCTCGCGGAACGCGACGTCGTGGACGTGGTAGTACGCGGTCGTGTGGGTGGTGTGGATGTTGTCGCCCGCGACGATCTCGTACAGGTTGATCCCGTAGTTGTCCTGCGTGGTGCCCCATGCGGTCGCCACGGAGCTCAGCGCCCCCGGGACCGGCCAGAGCCGCGCGTCGGCCTCGATGTCGATGCCCTTGGAGCTTGCCGCGTCGGTCCAGGTGTTGCCGCCGTCGAAGGTCACGTACAGGACCACCGTGTCCACCTCGGTCCCGATCGCCCACAGCGTGTCGGGCGATTCGGTCGAGAACACCACCGTTCCCGGGACGAACCCGTCTTCGACCAGGTCGGCGCCGATCTCGTCCCACGTCTGGCCGCCGGTGCGGGTGATCATCACGCCGCCCGACCACGCGCCGGCCGCGGTCTCGAGGTCCTGCCCGTACACCGCGCCGGACACCAACGTCGCCGTCGGGGTGCCGCTCGCCGCGGTCCAGGTGGTGCCGCCGTCTTCGGAGGTGACCACCCCGCGGGACTGCACGCCGCGCAGCCGCCCCGCGACCGTCGGGTCGGCGGCGACCGCGCCGAGAAATGCCTCGCCGGAGTCCGACGCCGCCCACGAGAGCGCCCCGTCGGTGCTCGTCGCGGTGGCCGAGCTCGCCCGGTCGAACGCGTGGACGGTGGCGCCTTGCACCACCAGGTCCCAGTCGCCCGTCGCGGGCAGGCGGCTCCCGGGCTCGGTCCAGTTGCACCCGTCGTCTTCGCTGAGGAGCAGCTCACCGCCGGCCACCGCGAGGTACAGCCCGTCGTCGAGCGGACCCGCCACCGAGGTGGTGGCGGTCGCCTGGTCCGGCGCTTCGGTCGGGAAGTGGGCCACCTCGTCGACCAGGAGCACCACGCCCTTGGCGCCGTGGATGCGGTCGCACTCCGGAGCCGAGGTGTCGCCCGGGTCGACGTCGGTCGACGTGGCGCAGGCGGCGAGCGAGATCAGAACGGCGACGGATCGCATCATGGAGTCTCCAGCGCCAAGGTAGCCGACGCGCGCTCGAAGCGGGCGACGACCTCCACGTGCGCGGTGTGGGGGAACAGGTCCACGGCCGTCCACCGGGTGCACCGCCAGCCCGCGGCCAAGAGCGCAAGGCCGTCGCGCAACAGGCTCGTGGCCTTGCACGCCACGTACACCAGGACGTCGGCGTCGAGCGTCAACAGCGGTCGGAGCGCCTCGGGGTGCAGGCCGGCGCGCGGCGGATCCACCAGCACGGCGAGGCGTCCGGCCCGCCGTCCGGTGCCGAGGCCGTGGTCCGCCAACAACTGCGGGAGCACCCGCTCGGCGCGGCCCGCACGGTAGTCGGCGTCGACCCCGAGCCTTCGGGCGTTGTCCATCGCCGCGACGATTCCCTCCTCGACGAGGTCCACCCCCGCCACCCGCGAGAACCCCGGCGCCCGCGCGAGGCCGAGCGCACCCACCCCGCAGTACAGGTCCAAGAGGAGCGCGCCCTGTCCGAGCTCGGCGGCGAGCACCTGGACCATGCGCTCCGCCCCCGTCGGGTTCACCTGGAAGAACGCCAGCGGCGCGAGCTCGAGCGCCGCCCCGCCCAGCGAGACGTCCAACCGTGGCGTCCCCGCCAGGACCGCGTGCAGCTCGCCCACCGCCGCGTCGCTCACCCGGTCGGTCGTGTACCACAGCACCGCCGCCGCGCCCCACCGCGGGGCCGCCTCGCGCAGCCACGCTTCGTGCTCCTCGTTCGGCAGGGCGGTGTACACGAGGACCAGGACGCCGTCGTCGCCCCGTCGCAGCCCGAGGTGCCGCCAGAAGCCCGCCTGTTCACGCGGCGACCACGCCGGAAACGGCGAGGTCAGCACGTCGTGGCGGACCCGCCCGAGGACCTGGTTCAGCTCCGGGTGCGCGATCGCGCACGACGGCACCTCGACGACGCGGTCGAAGCGGCCCGCCCCGTGAAAACCGAGGAACTGTCCCGCTCGTTCGATGGTGGCCCCCGCGCGCTCCGCCGCCTGCTCGCTCGGCGAGAGGTACCGTTGCACGCCGAAGCTCAGCTCCAGTCGGTTGCGGTAGCCGTACCCGTCGCCCGCCGCGGCCACCAGCCCCGTCTCGTCGGCGCCGAGCGGCGCCAGCAACTCGCGGAGCGCCTCCATTCGGAGGGCGTGCTGGCGGGCCAACGGCAACGGTTGCAGTTGGCAGCCGCCGCACGTCCCGAACTGTGCGCACGCCGGCGCCACCTCGTCGGCCGCGGGCTCGACGACGCCCAGCACGACGCCCCCCTTCGGCTTTCCGCCGGCGAGCACGCGGGAGCCGGGAATGGCGCCGCGCAGCGTCCACCTTCGCCCCTTCGCGTCGAGTCCGGTCGCCACGCCGTCGGCGTCGAGCTTGTCGACGAGGACCTCGACGGGCGGCTTGCGGGGGCGATCGTGTCTCATCGGCGCGGGCTATCCGGTCGGGCCCGGCTGGGCGGCGCCTGGATCCCGTCCGCTCCCCGGAGCGAGGCGGGACGGCGCCGCGGCTGCGCTGCGGGCGGGCTCCGGCCCCGCCGCCGGGGTCACCCCTTCACGCACACCACCTGCTTGAGCGTGTGGACCACGTCGACGAGGTCGGCCTGCGCCGCCATCACGGCGTCGATCGACTTGTAGGCGCCGGGCGTCTCGTCGATCACGTCCTTGTCCTTGCGGCACTCCACCCCCTCCGTCGCCTTGCGGTGATCGGCGAGGGTGAACCGGCGCTCGGCGTCGCCGCGCGACATGGCGCGGCCCGCGCCGTGGCTGCACGACGAAAACGACAGGGGGTTGCCCTTGCCGCGGACGATGAAGCTGCGTGCCCCCATCGACCCGGGGATGATGCCCAGGTCGCCTTCGCCCGCGCGGACCGCGCCCTTGCGGGTCACGAACACGTCGAGGTCGAAGTGCCGCTCGCGCGCGACGTAGTTGTGGTGGCAATTCACCGCTTCGTCGACGACCTTGAAGCGCGGGAGCCCACTCCGGCGTAGGGCCGCGAGCGTCTCGGTGAGCATCAGCTCGCGGTTGGTGGCCGCGTAGGCCTGCGCCCAGCTCAGCGCGCGCCAGTACGCGTCGAAGGTGGGCGAGCCCTCGTCGAGCCAGGCCAGGTCGAGGTCTTCCAGCTCCACGCCCTTCTGCCGGAGGTGTTCGCGGGCACGTTCGATGAAGTAGGTGCCGATGTTGTTGCCGGCGCCGCGGCTGCCGGAGTGCAGCATCACCCACCCCGACCCCTCTTCGTCCAGGCACACCTCGATGAAGTGGTTGCCCCCGCCGAGCGTGCCGAGCTGGGTGTCGGGCCGCGGGTGCGAACACCGCGGGTGGTCCGCGAGGATGGCGCGGTACGACGCATGGAGCTCGGCCCACGCGTCCTGCGCGGCGGTGGGGACGCCTTTGCGGCCGTTGTTCCGCTCGTGGTCCGCCCGCCCGACGGGCACGACGTGCTCGATCTCGGACCGGACCCGCGCGAGCGAGTCGGGGAGCTGGTCGGCCCGCAACGTGGTGCGCACCGCGGCCATTCCGCAGCCGATGTCGACGCCGACCGCGGCGGGGACGATGGCCCCGGCGGTGGCGATGACCGAGCCGACGGTGGCGCCGCGGCCCCAGTGGACGTCGGGCATGACGGCGATGTGGTTGTGGACGAAGGGCAGCCGCGCAGTCCGCTCGACCTGCTTCCGCGCCCCCTCCTCGAAGGGGACACCGTCGACCCAGGCCCGGACCGGCACACCACCCTCCACCGCGACGAGCTGGTGGGAAGACACGGGGCACCGAAGGATGCCGATGGATAGGCGCGCCCGGCGCGTCGTCAAGGGCAGGCCACGGGTGGGCCGGTCGCGGCGCGCGCCCGCCCCGGCCGCTCGACGCGGCCGGT
>SXOM01000132.1 GCA_005776735.1 Pseudomonadota bacterium | reverse complement strand
GTCATCACCGCGCGGCTCCAGTCGACGGTCGCGAAGGGTGCGGACATGGGACCTCCTATACGCGGACAGCTCAGGTGAGCAGCGTGACCATGAGGATGGCGCTGACCCGGGCGGTCTTCACGCCGTTGACCCCGGCCTTGTTCCGCCACGCGAGCTGGAGGCGGGCCTCCGGCATGAACTTGCTGTCCTGGGGGTAGTCGGCGCTCCGCGCCCCGCCGGTGGCGGCGGAGTCGATCCACGCGGAGGCGATGTAGAACGGCGCACCCGGGTCCTCGTGGTTGCGATCGAAGCCCGGGACGAAGGCCACGTTGAACTCGAAGTCGGCGGCGGCCGCCTCCGTCACGAGACCGAACACGGCCAACGAGGCGGCGCTCGGGAGTACGCCTCGGAAGCGTGGCACCTCCAGGTCGAGGACGGTGACGCCGGTCGGGGTACCGTTGGTGGAGACCTGCAGGTCCTTGACGAGCTCGATGAGCAGCACCTTGTGGACATTCGCCATGTTCAACTCCGGGGTTCGGGGGCGGCATGCCCCGCACCAGGAGAATAGCCGCGCTCCGTCCGCTCGACCCATCGCGAACGACACTATGATTTCCCCCGCGGAAACGCGCGCGGCGCTTCGGTGGCGCCGGCGGACAGCGCGAGCGACCGCAGCGCGTCCGCGGCTTCTCCGAGCTGGCGGGCGAGCTCGTGCCTGCGCGCCGGAGGGGCGCGGCCGACCGCCTCGGCGAGCGTCGAGGCCAGCGCACGCTCCACCACGTCGCGCACGAGCCGATCGGCGGCGGCCACCCGCGGCCGCCCGACGCCGGACGCGGACGCGCCGTAGTCGAGGCGCACGCGAAGCGCCAAGGCGTCCGCGCTCCACCCCGCGGCGACGCAACGGCGAGCGAGGTCAAGTCTCGCCCCGTCGCTGCGCAGGGCGAGCAGCTCGAGCTGATGACGGCAGCTCAGTCTCCGGGCGAGGCCGCCGAGCGCCCGGTGTTGGTCCGCGAGCCGAACCGCCACCGTGAGCTTCTCGGGCGCGATCGGGAAGCGGGGGTCCCGCAGCGCACGCCTGAGCTCGGGCGAACGCCGGGCCTGCGCGCGGAACACCGCGAGCGACCCGTCGAAGAGTCCGTCCAAGACGGCGGCTCCGACCCGCACCAGGAGCGGACAGCCGGCCCCCTCGGTCGAGGCGACGGCCTGCAGGCGTTCGAGCAGCGGACCGCTCCGATCGGGGGGGGGGGCGGGCGGACCATACATACAACCTCCAAAGGCCGGTTTCCCTACGATGCCAGGACCGCCCGCGGCGCGCAACGGCATTCGCCTTGGCGCCGCGCAGGGAGGGCCCGGTGCCGGCCCTCGGGCCGGCAGCCGCCCCCGATCGGATCGTCCGGCCTCAAGTTCCTGCGCCGGTGACCGATGACCTCGGACAGCCGGTCTCGGCAGGAGGATGTCACCGTGATTCCACGGGCTTATACTTCGCCGCGCGAGCGCACCGTCGCGGGGATGACCCGCGAGGAGGCGTGTCGGCGGTTCCAACCGAAGATCCTCCAGGTCGCCCGCAAGGTGTGGACGCACGTGCGGGACGACGCGGGCGTGGCGATCGAGGACCTCGTCAGCTTCGGCGTGCTCGGGCTCCTGGAGGCGTTCGACCGCTACCAGGACACCCACGGACTGGAGTTCTCGGCCTTCGCCGAGTACCGCATCCGGGGCGCGATGCTCGACGCGCTGCGCACGATGGACACCTTCACGCGGCGGCGGCGGGACACGGCCCGCAAGCTCAAGGCCGCGCAGGACAAGGTCCGCGTGGCCGGGGGCCACGAGCCGACGCCCGCCGAGGTCGCGGCCGCGATGGGCGCGAGCATGGAGGAGTACTGGATCGCGCTGGACGTGGCCACACCGGTCGCGCTGGTGCCGCTGGACGACGTGGTCGACGCCGACGGCTTCATCCGCGCGGCGATGTCCGGCGACGGCGAGAACGAAGCGCCGGCGCGCATCGCGGAGGAAGAGGTGCGCATCGCCCTGCGGCGCGCCATCCAGGCCCTCCCCGAGCGCGAACGCCAGGTCGTGTTGCTGTACTACGGCCGCGACATGAACCTGGCCGAGATCGGCGAAGTGTTCGGCGTGTCCCCATCGCGGATCTGCCAGGTGTTGTCGGTGTCGCGGGGCAAGCTCCGTGCGGCGCTCCTGGTGGCACTGCAGGCCGACGAAGCCCGGGCCGCCGGATGAGCCGCGACCTGTACGTCGCGTTGTCCGGCGCGCAGACTGCGTGGGACAACCTGTCGGGCATCGCGCAGAACCTCGCGAACAGCCGCACGCAGGGCTACCGCGAGGTGCGCACGAGCTTCGAGCTGGCCGGGCCCCCGGGCGGCGAACTCTACGCGACCGTGGGTGACGTGACGTACTCCGAAGCGAACGGGAGCCTGGAGGTGGACGGGGACCCGACCCACCTCGCGCTCCGGGGTGACGGCTTCTTCGCGCTGGAAGACGGCACCTTCACCCGCGACGGCAGCTTTCGCCTCGATGGCGAGGGGCGCCTGGTGACCGCCGGCGGAGTGGCGGTGCTCGGTGAGGGCGGCGCGATCCAGCTCGATCCCACCGAGACGATGACCGTCGGCCCGGACGGGGTCGTGCAGGGGAGCCTCTCCGGCGACCTCGGCGTCCTCGCGGTCGTGAGCTTGACCGCCCCCGAGCCGCTCGGTGGCAATCGTTGGGGCGGCACGCCGGGGCAACGCCCGGAAGGTTCGACGATCGTGCAGGGCGCCGTCGAAGGCAGCAACGTCGACGCCATGCGCGGGATGATCGAGATGATGGAGGCCTCGCGATTCTTCGAGGCCCAACAGAAAGCCATGCAGGTGAGCGACGAAGCTCGTGCTCGCCTCAACCGGATCGGAGGGAGCTGATGCGCGCGCTCTACACGGCGGCCAGCGGCATGACCGCCTACCAGACCAAGATCGACAACATCGCCAACAACCTCGCGAATGCCAACACCACCGGGTACAAGAAGGTGCGCGAGCACTTCGAGGACCTCGTGTACCAGAGCATGGGCGGGCGCGGCGGCGAAGAGGGGGCGTCGGCCACCAACCCGCTCCAGGTCGGGTCGGGCGTGCGCCTCGCGTCGTTGACGCGAGACACCCGCAACGGCGACGCCACCGCCACCGGCAACCCCTTCGACGTGATGATCAACGGTCCCGGGTTCTTCGTGGTGGAGTCGCCTTCGGGCGAGGAGCTGTACACCCGCGACGGCGCCTTCGTTCCGGACGCGGAGGGCAACCTCGTGACCGCCGCCGGCTACCGGGTGGCGCCCGGTCTGCAGGTGCCCGAAGGGACGCAGGAGCTGGTCATCGGCCCGGACGGCACGGTGACCGCCAAGGTGGACACCGGCTCGGGCATCGAGGACACCGTGCTCGGGCAGTTCGAGCTCGCGCGCTTCCCCAACCCGGGCGGCCTCAACGCCGAGGGCGGCAACTACTTCCGCGCGACCCTCGCCTCGGGCGAGGCCCAGCGCGGGGCCCCGGGCGAAGACGCGATGGGCTCGCTCCAGCAGGGCGCCCTCGAAGCGAGCAACGTCGACGTGGCCGAGGAGCTGGTCGGCATGATCACCGCGCAGCGGAGCTACGAGCTGTCGTCCAAGGTCATCCAGGCCGCCGACGAGATGATGTCCACCGCGGTCAACCTGAGGCGGTGATGGCCACCCCCGTGCTGCTCGTGCTCCTCTCGGCCGCTCCGGCGGCCACGCCGGAAGAGGCCCTGGTCGACGCGATCGCGGCTCGGGTGGGGGTGTCGGCCGCCGACGTCGCGGTGGCGGAGCTCGCGCTCCCGGCCGACGTCCCGGCCGACGCGGAGTTCACGGTGAACCTGCCGAGCTACGCCATCCGCGAAGGCCACCTGTCGGTGAGCCTGAGCACCGACCACGGCGTGTGGCGCTTGTACCCGGAGGTGCGCCTGTGGGTGCAGGTGCCGGTCGCGGCGGCGGACGTGGCGCGCGGCGAGCAAGTGGCGACGCGCACGGAGCGGGTGCGCCTCGGCGACCTCCGCGGCGGCACGCCCGTCGACCCCGCCGGGACTTGGCTCGCGACCACCACGCTGCACGCGGGGCAGCCGGTCACCACCGGCCGCGTCCGGGCCCGGCCCGACCTGCTGCAGGGGGCTACGGTCGACGTCTACGTGCAGCGCGGCGGACTCTCCGTGCGCGCGCCGGGTCAGCTCCTCGCCGACGGCGTGATCGGACAACCCGTCGCCGTCCTCAACCTCGCCACGCGCACGCAGCAGTTCGGCACGCTGCGGGCCGATGGCACCGTGCTCCTCGGAGGCTCCTGATGTACGTCCTCTACGCCCTCGCCTGCGCCGTCGGCCCCGCCGCCATGAACGCCGCTCCCGCCGCTCCACCGATGCCGGTCCCGCCGCCGGTGGTCGAGGAGCGCGCGGTCGGCTCGTTGTGGAGCGACGTCGGGAGCCGCGTGATGGTCGGCGACAACAACGCCCGCGCGGTCGGCGACCTCGTCACCATCAACATCGACGAGTCCATCGTCACGCAGCTCGGCGCCGACACGCAGACCGGGCGCGCCACCAACACCGAGTTCGCCATCACCTCGCTCCTGGGCTTGGAGACGTCGCTCACCAAGACCAACCCGAACATGGGCGGCAAGATCGGCATCGGCGGGGGCAGTGACTCGAGCCTGACCGGCTCGGGCGTGACCAGCCGCAACGGCACCATGCAGACCACCCTCACGAGCACGGTGATGCAGGTGCTCCCGAACGGGAACATCATCCTGCTCGGCCGCAAGCAGGTCGGGGTCAACAACGAGACGCAGTACGTCACGCTCCGCGCGGTCGCGCGCCCGCGCGACATCAACCTGGACAACACCATCCAGTCGTTCCGCCTCGCCGATGTGCAGGTCGAGGTGACCGGCGGCGGCGTGCTCGCCAACCAACAACACCAGGGCTGGCTCACCACGGTCACCAACGTGATCTCGCCCTTCTGATCACGTTACCGCGAGGCGATGCTGTTCTTCGCCTTCGCCTGCGCCACCAACGACCTCGACGACACCGCGCCGGGAAGCGCCGACACCGGTGACAGCGCCGACACCGCCGACCGTGCCGGTCCGGACGTGTACGACCTCGCCGCCGAGGTGTCGTCCGCCGAGATCGAGGCCACCATCCTGGACCTCGAAGCATTCGGCACCCGGTACACCCACACCGACGGTGACGACGGCGCGGCCGACTACCTGGAGGCCCGGCTCAGCGAGTACGGCCTGGCCGTCATCCGGCAGACCTTCGACGTCGACGGCACCCCCTGCGAGAACGTGGTGGCCGTGCAGGTCGGCAGCGTGGACCCCGACGAGACCTACGTCTTCTCGGCCCACTACGACAGCACCTCGAACCAGCCTACGACCGCGGCGCCGGGAGCCGACGACAACGCAAGCGGGGTGGCGGCGGTGCTGGAAGCCGCGCGGTTGTTGTCGGGGCGGCGGCTGCGGGCCACGGCGTGGTTCGTGCTCACCGCAGCCGAGGAGCAGGGCTCACTCGGCTCGTTGGCCCTCGCCGATGCGATGCTCGACGAGGGCGTCGACGCCCGGGGTGTCATCGCGCCGGACATGATCGGCTATTGGCCGCTCGGCGACGGCGACGCGATGGACATCCTGGGCGACGAAGCCAGCCAGCCGTTGGTCCTGTCGATGGCCGAGGTGGCCGACACGTTGGGCGTCGCGAACAAGACATGGATCGAGCACGACTACTGCTACGGCGACGACCACACCCACTTCCAAGACGCCGGCTTTCCGGCGATCTCCCCGATGGACTGTGTCGAGGCCCACAACCTGCCGCGGAGCGGCGAGGACACCCCCCACTACCATCGGACGAGCGACACGTTCGACACCTTGCACCTCGGCTTCACCACGAAGGTCGCCCAGGTGACGACGGTCACGTTCGCGACCTGGGTGGGGCTCGCCGAGTAGCGGCGCCGGCACCTTGACAACCGCCCCACAGCATCGCATCATCTGATGCATGCGCACCACCCTGAACCTCGACGACGATGTCCTCGGAGCGGCCCACGAGCTCGCGCGTCGCGAACACAAGACGGCGGGGCAGGTCATCTCCGAGCTGGTGCGGCGTGCGTTGCAGGCGCCCCCCACGGAGCCGGTGGGGGACGTGTCGGCGCTCGGGTTCCGTCCGTTCCCGCCTCGCGGCGCCTTGGTGACCAACGAGCAGGTGGATCGCCTCCGGGACGATGGCGAGTACTGATGCGCTCGCTGCTCGACGTGAACGTCCTCATCGCGGCGCTCGACGCAGCGCATGTGCACCACGAGCGGGTCAGCGCGTGGTTGCGATCGGAGGCGGAGCATGGTTGGGCGTCGACACCACTCACGCAGAACGGGTGCGTCCGCGTGATGTGCCAACCGGCGTACCCCAACCCCCTCCGCCCGGTGGACGTCGTCAGCCGTCTGCGCGAAGCAACGACGCACCCGAGCCACGAGTTCTGGCCCGACGACCTGTCCGTGCTCGACTCCAACCGAATCCGGCCGGAGCGCCTACTCGGGCCGCGTCAGGTCACCGATGTGTACCTCCTGGCCCTCGCGGTCACTCGGGGGGGACGCCTGGTCACCCTGGACAGCCGGATCCCACTCGAAGCCGCCGTGGGCGCAAAACCGACGCACCTGCTCGTCCTCTGACATGACGTGCGCTCGCACCGCGCCGCGTTGCGCGCCGGACTCGGATCCGACCGCGGATCGGTCGCGGCGCAACGCCCTCAGGGCGGCTCGGTCGCCGCGGGCTCGGTCGCCGCGGGCTCGGTCGCCGCGGGCTCGGTCGCCGCGGGCTCGGTCGCCGCGGGCTCGGCGGCGGGATCGGGCAACTCGAACACCGCCATCCGGAAGCGCGATGGCGCCGATTGTTCGGGGAGGTCGGCAGGCTGCGACGTCCACGGCACGAGGTCGCCGGAGATGGGGACGCCGAAGACCGGGTTGGCCGGGTCGCCCTTGGTCAGCTCCACGTGCTCGACCGGCACCACCTGGAGCTGCTCGGCCAGGCGGGTGACCGCCGCGTTGTAGAGCTGACTGCCCGCCTGCGGGTCGACGAGGAAGTACCCGCGCTCATGCACGATGAACCGGCGGTAGTTGCCCGTGCGGCCCCACTTCTGCACCGCGGCGGGCGTGAGGTCGGCCAGCTCGGCGGTGCTCGGGTGGTGGGACAACGCATCCAGGGCCCGGGGGACCGGCCCCGCCACCACGTCGGGCTGGGCCAGGAACCGCAGGCGCTCCCCGGCCTCCCCGCCGGTGCCCTTCGCCCGCAGAAACGGCGGGATCGCGCCCGGCGTGGCCCACGAGCGGTACACCTTCTGGCGGTGGACGATCTGGTAGTAGTAGAGCAGGTCCTGCTGCTGCTCCAACGGCAGCTCGACGATGCCGCTGAGCTCGGTATGGTCGAGCGATTCGTAGTAGTCGGGCACCTGGATCCGGTTGGCCTTGATCGGGGACCGGAACTCCCGTGAGTCGCCGCCGCCTTCGTTCACCGCACCGCGCCCCCACCGGTACATCGGCTGGAACAGCGTGGCCGCAACCACGATCGGCGCCAACCACGCCCGGTAGGGCAGGCGGGCCAACGCGAGCGCGACGAGCACGGTCGACGCGACCATCACGTACGCCGAGAGGCGGTACGGCGCGAACATTCGCGACATCCCGGGGATGAACTGGAACATCCACGTGTAGGGGAGCCGCACCACGTACCCACCGTCGAGCTGGTACACCGCCCGCGCGTCGCCCAGGCCGATGCGAAGGAAGGGGCCCAGCGACCCGAGGTAGAAGACCGTCCACACCGCGAGCCAGCCCCAGGCGCGCCGCCGGGCCAACGCGGGGAGCACGCCGAGCCCGAGCACGGTGAGCGGCAACGAGACCGGCAGGCGCGGGTCGACCGCGTAGGTGAGGCTCCAGCTCGAGCCGATGGTCCGGTTGATCGAGGCGAGCACGTTCTCGGCGTACGTCTCGGGGCGGAGCGGCGCGTGGCTGACCGTGTCGTAGCTGGGAAACGGAAGGAAGAAGCTCATCTCGGGTAGAAACGGCTTCTCGGCGTCCGCCGAGGTCTGCGCCGACCCGGGCTCGCGCATCGCGTAGGCCACGATGAACGGGCCGGCGGCGAGGAGCACCCCGAGCCCCAGGGCCACGACCGACCGGAACCACCACCCGAGGCGTAGGCGGTTGCGCTCTTCGACCGCAACCTTGATGAGCCAGATGACTGTGAACATCGCGGTGAACAGGCCGTAGAACCAGTACCATGCCCCGGCGAGGCCAAAGCAGGCCCCGGCGAGCAGGCCGCTCCCGAGCGTGCGCCGGCGGAGCGCGCGGTCCAAGAGCGCCGGGTACAAGAGGCACCACCACAGAACCGCCTGGCGCAGGCCGCACTCCTGCACCTCGAGCACCGTGAGCGGGTTGACCACCGCGATCGACGAGGCCGCGAACGCCGCCGCGATGCTCCCCGAGAAATACCGGCTCACCGCGTACCCGGCCACGCCGTTGAGCGTGAGGATGATCAGGACCTTCGCATTGTAGGAAGCCGGGAATCCGAGCATCACCTGCAACGGATACGACAGGCCGAGCACGTCGAGGATGTTGCCGGTCTCGGGGTAGCGACCGAGGCCGACGAACGCCAGCCAGGAGTCGACGGGCCCGAGGTCGGAGGCGACCAACCCCTCGAGCGAGTCGAAGTGCCACTGGTAACGCCACAACCAGCCGCCGAGCTCGCCACCGCCGAGCACGACGCCGTCGGTGTACTGGATCATCGGCCAGGTGATCGCCACCGCGCACCCGAACGCGAGCAGCACCGCGCCAACCAGGCCGAGCCCCTCGCGGACGGCGCGGGGGCTCACGGCCGCTCCAGGCGCCAGATGTGCTCGCCCGTCCCGGTCACGGTGGTCTCCGGGCCGAGCGCCACCCGCAACAGCGTGAGCGTGCTGGCGGCGCGCTCGCGGAGGTAGAAACGTTCGTGCATCACGACGTATCGCACGCCGAGACCCGGCAGCGCCCGGCCGGCGACCACGAGGTCGAGCTCGGGGAGCTCCGGAGGCAGGCGATCCAGGCGCGCGGCCTCGGCCACGCGCAGGGTGCGCGCGAGCCGGGAACGTTCGAGGATGGCTGGGCTGGGTTCATTCAGGGAGTAGGGGCTGGGCCGGCCGTGGCCGATCTGCCAGTAGTTGTAGATCGCGCGCTCGAGGTTGGGGAGGCCCATCGGCAGGTCCAGCACCGCGCCCGTTTCCGGGTCCTCGGCCATCAACGCCACGGAGTCCGGCATTTCAGTGGGCGATCTGGCGATCGGCCACGGGCCCGGAGAGCCGAGCAGCAGCTCGGCCCCGAGGAGCGCGCCCGCCGCGGCGAGGCCGGCGCGTGGGAGCTGCCGGGCCCCGAGCGTGGCCAGGACGGCGAGCCCGAGCTGGACCGGCACCACGAACCGGAAGGGGTGGGAGATGCGCGCGAAGATGGGGAAGGCGTCGAAGAAGACGAGGAAGGGGAGCGGCAACTTCCGGTCGTCGATCGTGACGTACTCGCCAGCGACGTACAGGTAGGGGCCAAGCATCATCAACCCGAAGAAGCCGAGCCACACCACCCAGGGCCACCGGTCCCGCGCGCGCCGGAGCCGGTACAGGCCGAGGCCGGCCAGGGCCAGGGTGGTCCAGCCCACGTAGGTGACGATCAGCAGGTCCTCGCCGTGGAGCGCCTTCAGGTCGGGGCTGTAGACCTTCCCGGGCCGGAAGACGGAGACCAGGTCGGTCATGTTGTGGCCGATGAGCGAACGCCACACGAAGTCGGGGTCGCGATTCACGATGGCGTTCGGTCCCTCGAGCGACAACGCCAACAACCACAACGACGGCGCGATGAGCGCCGCCGCGAGCACCGCCCCGAGCAACGCCGGCGCCGGCAGGCCCCGCCAGTTCACGCGCTCCCACCGCCCGAAGAGCGCTCCGAGCCCGAGCACCACCGCGCCGAGCGCGGCGAAGAGCCCGTAGTAGGAGTTGGACACCATGCACAGCGCGAACGCGAGCGCCGCCGCCACGCCCCCTGAGAGCGTCGGCCGCTCCAAGACCCGCCACACCGCCCACATCGCCAACGCGAACGTGCCGGCGGTGAGCGTCTCGCTGATGCCGTTGTAGGCCTGCGCCAGCAGGTGCGGCGCGCACATGAATGCGGCGGCGCCGATCAACGCGGGCAGGTCGCCCCCCCCGAACCGGGCCTGGCACACCTCCCGCGCCCACGCCCACGCCCCGAACCCCGCGAGCCAGAAGCCGACGAAACACGAGAGGTTGTAGGCGACGACCGGCCCGCCGACCCACTGGGCGGGGAGCGTCCACAACGCGCCGAAGGTGTCGATGAAGAAGAGCTTGCTCGAACCCGGAAAGCGCAGCAGGTCGGTGAGGAGCGGCACCCGGCCCGCTCCCACCTCTTCGCCCACCCACCAGTAGCCCCAGACGTGGTTCCACACGTCGTTGCCGGGGTGCCCCAACAGGCCCCCGGCCGGGTCGATCGCCAGCGGCCACGTCACCACGACGGCGAGTACGAAGGTGACGACCAGGCCCAGGCGCATCCCGGGCAGCGTAGCCGACGGAGTACATTCGGGGAATGATCGCCCCCCTGGTCCTGGTGCTGCTCACCGGCTGCGTGCTGCCGCCGGAGCCGCCGCCGTCGGCCGCTGCCGCGGTGGCCGACCTGGACCGTGCGGCCGAGCCGCCGCTGTACCGCAAGCTGTACGACTACGCCTTCCTCCCCGAGGTGCAGGAGCGCGAGCAGCGGGTTCGCCTGCGCATCTTCCTGCGCCACCTGGACTTCGACCTGTACCAGCTCGGCTTGCTGGAGGAGCTGCACGCCCTCGTGGGGCGCGAGCGCGCCGGCGTCGCGGCGCGCCAGGCCGAGATCGTGGCGGCCCACGAGCCCGAGGTGGCGAAGGTGTACGACGCGCTGTGGGCCGGCATGGACGCCGGCCAGACCGACGCCGAGCTCGCCGTGGTGGCCGAGCAGCTCGACGCGGTCGGGCGCCGCGAGTCCGAGCTGCTCGAGCTGCGCGCGGCCTCGGTGCGCGCGGTGCTCGACCACGAGCAGACGTTCCTCGGCACGCTCACCCAGCGCCAGGACGTGCTGTTCGCCGACGCGATCTTCGCGCTCCGCCACCGCCTCGACCCCTACGCCAACCCGGGCGACTTCCACGAGCTCGTCGGCACCGTCTACGTCGCGGGCGAGTTCGGCACGCTCACCCGCCCCACCTACGACCCCGCCGAGGACCACCTGAACATCGGCGGCTTGTGGTCGCCTGAGCCGGAGAAGCTGGCGGGACCGTACTTCCAGGACGCGCGGCGCGAGATCATCCTGTACATGCTGCTCTTGGAGCCCGCATTCCCCGAGGCCCTGGCCGCGGTGAAGGCCGAGCGCCTCGCCTCCGGCACCGCGGTCGCCCCGGCGGCGCCGGAGTGAAGCGCCCTTCGGCCCGGGCGGCGGTGCTCGGGTTGTTGCTGGTGTGGTCGCCGGTCACGTGGGGACTGGTCACGTTCGTGTCGCCCGCGACGTTCGAGCGGGTGTACGCCCGCGACCTCGGCCCGCGCATCGCCCAGGCGATCGGCCGGGTCACCGGGGTCGTGCCGTTCTCGGTGGCGCAGGCGCTCGGCCTGCCGCTGGCGGTAGGGCTCGTCGTCGTGCTGGGCGCCGGCCTGGTCCGGACGGGTCGGCTGCAGCGGCTCCGACGGTGGGGGCCGGTGCTGCTCGCGGCGGCGTCCGTCAGCTACGGCACCGGCATGGCGGTGTGGGGCTTCAACTATCGGCGGGAGCCGATCCTCGGCCGCTTCGCCTTCCCCGCCGGGCCGAGCACCCGCGCCGAAGTGGCCGCGCTCGGGGCGTGGGCGCTCGAGGCGATGAACGAAGCGCGCACGCACGTCCTCGAAGACGAGGCCGGGGTGTTCCGCTTGCCGGCCGGCGTGGCCGACGCCTTCGCCCGCGCCGTCGAGGCGTATGGCCGCGCGGGTGTGGACCGGCCGTGGCTCGCGGGCGACTACGCACCGCCCAAGCCGATTTGGGGCTCCGAGCTCGCGTCGTGGATCGGCATCGGCGGCATCTACGTTCCCTACACCGCCGAGCCGCACGTGAACGTCGCCGCGCCGGTGAGCGGGCTCCCGTTCACCGCCTGCCACGAGGTCGCCCACCAGCGGTCGGTCGCGCGCGAAGACGAGGCCAACTTCGTCGGCTTCCTGGTCGCGTGGGAGCACGGCGACGCCGACTTCCGCTACAGCGCGATGCTGCGGGCGGCCGCCTACGTGGTCAGCGCGTGGCAGCAGTTCGACGGCGAAGCGTCGTGGGCGGCCTGGGAGGGTCGGAGCGCCGCGGTCGAGCGCGACCTCGTGGTGCAGCGGGCGTGGTACGCCGCCCACGAGTCGCCGATCAAGGACGCGTCGGAGAAGGTCAACCACGCCTACCTCAAGAGCAACGGCGTCCGCGACGGCACCGAGAGCTACGGTCGGATGGTGGACCTCTTGGTGGCGTGGCGGCGGTGATCGGGGCGGCGCGCCGCGACCGGCTGCTCGTCGGGCCGGGGCGGGCACGCGCCGCGCGGGACGATTCGGCGGATCTGGCCGGGCCGTGCGCCGGCCTCGGCCGCGACCCTGCAGCCGGTCCCGGCACGGCCCCCTACCGCTCCCGCACGTCCGTCGGGACGGT
The DNA here is from genome assembly GCA_005776735.1 of Pseudomonadota bacterium. Taxonomy (GTDB): domain Bacteria; phylum Myxococcota_A; class UBA796; order UBA796; family SXON01; genus SXON01. Next base: position 16,033 of record SXOM01000132.1, on the reverse strand, counting down.
CAGGCGCCGCGCGTCGCGGGGCACGTCCTCGATCTTCACCACCTTGAACTCCACCCGGCGGTTCACCGCTTCGGCGTCGGGCTCGTCGCCCGGCACCAGCGGCCGGCTCTCGCCGAAGCCCTTGCTCAACAGGCGGTCGCCGGGGACGCCGTGCTGGCCGAGCCAGGTCATCACCGCGAACGCCCGGGCGTCGGACAACCGCAGGTTGAACAAGTCCGAACCGTTGCTGTTGGTGTGGCCTTCGACGAGGAAGTACGGAATCTCGGGGTGTTCGTGCACGACCGCCAGCACCGCCTCCAACACGGGGATCGCGCTCGGCATCAGCTCGGCCCGACCTTCGGCGAAGAAGATCGCCTCGGTGATGACGATGCGGTCGCCCGCGAACTCCGCCACCTTGGGGCACCCGTCGCTGAAGCGCGGGTCCTGCTCCGGTCGGATCGGGTCGCGAGGGCACTCGTCCTTCTCGAACGGGACGCCGTCCGCGTCGCCGTCGAACTCCGGGCAGCCGTCGTCGTCGTCGAACCCGTCGTAGGTCTCGGCCATGTCGTCGCAGTGGTCCAGGACGTCGGGGATGCCGTCGCCGTCGGTGTCGAGGTTCGGGTCGACGGCGGGCGGGGGCGCGGGCGGCTCCGGCCGCGTGTACGTCCAGCCCACGGTGACGAACGCTCGCCACGACGCGGCGCCCACGCCGTCGGTCAGGCCGGCGCTGCCGCCGAGGGCGGCCCACGCGCCCGCGGGCAGGCGGTACCGCCCGCTCAGGGTGGCCTCGACCGGCCAGGTGCCGAGCCCCATGTCGCTCTGCGAGGTGACCTCGAGCGCGGCGCTGGCGGCGTCGGAGACGTTGTAGCGGGCACCCAGGCCGACCATCGGCCCGATGCCCGCGACGAGGTTGCGGTCCTGTTCGGGGTAGCCGATCTCGGCGCCGACCATCGCCACGAGGCCCACGTTGCCGAGGCCCTTCTCGGCGACGGCGGCGACGCTCGCGCGCGGGCCCAGGCCACCCACATGGTGCAGCTCGTCGCCGGTCGGCAACCACACGTTCGCCTGCAGGCCGAGCGCCGGGCGCAGGCCCTGCTCGCCGAAGGTGGGCACCAGCACCCCGAGGCGCGCGTCGCCGGGCGCGGAGAACGAGCCGGTCTGGTCCTCTCCCATCGCGTGGATGGGAAGCGCGCCGTCCAGGCGCAGGCCGCCGAAGCTGTACCCGCCGCCCACGTACAGGGTCCCGAGCGACGAGAGCACCGGCTCCCGTCCCCAAGGCATCGTCTCCGCGAGCGGGTTCTGGGCGTAGTCGAAGCCGGTCAGCGCGTCCCACGAGCCCGAGCGGCCGGCGTACGCCGAGCCGACCCGTGTGAACGAGTGGGGGTTCCCCGAGGTGCCGAGCAGCTCGAAGCCGTGGGCGTCGAGGGCGAGCGCGGTGGAGCAGGCGAGGAGGAACATCAGCGGCTCCCGCGGCGGCGGAGGGCGAAGAGGAGGAGGCCGGGGGCGAATCCGGCGGTGGCCCACGGCGCGCCGCACCCGCCGCCGACCAGCTCGCCCTGGTAGTCGAGCCAGTCGCCGACGCTGTCGTAGTCGAGGTCGACGGTGCCTTCGTCCAGGTCCGAGAGGCCGTCGCCGTCCGCGTCGTCGTCGTGGGCGTTGAGCGCGCCGTCGTCGTCGACGTCGGTGTCGGCGGCCCCGTCGCCGTCGGTGTCGGTGGTCATCTCCAGCCGCGAAGCGATGCCGTCGCCGTCGTCGTCGGTGTCGAGCGGGTCCAGCACGTAGTCGCCGTCGCGGTCGGGGCCGGCGTCGTACTCGGCACCGTCCAGCATCGTGTCGCCGTCGGTGTCCGGGTCCGCGGGGTCGCTCCCGATCACCCACTCCTGCAGGTCGGTGAGGCCGTCGTTGTCGCGGTCGTCCTGCTCGGTGTACCCGTCGCAGTCGTTGTCTTCGCCGTCCCACCGTTCGAGGGCGCCGGGGTGGGTGGCGGGGTTGGTGTCGTCGCAGTCTTCGGCGAGGCGGTACCCGTCGGCGTCCTGGTCGTCGTCGCGACCGTCGCAGTCCTGATCGTAGCCGTCGTACCAGACCTCGGGGGCGTCCGGGTGCACGTCGGCATCGAAGTCTTCGCAGTCGCCGCCGCCGTACTCCAGCGCGTCGTGCCCGTCGCCGTCGCGGTCCCACTCGGAGTAGCCGTCGCAGTCGGTGTCGAAACCGTCGGTGGGGTCTTCCGACGCGCCGGGGAACACCGTCGACTGGGCGTCGTTGCAGTCGGTGCCGCCGGCCTCGACGGCCACCCAGCCGTCGCCGTCCACGTCGATGAGGTCGCTCCCGTCGCAGTCCTCGTCGATGTCGTCGTAGGGGATCTCGGTGTTGCCGGGGTGGCGCGCGGCGTTGAAGTCGTCGCAGTCGGAGCCGTGCCAGTCCCAGGCGATGAACCCGTCCTTGTCGCGGTCGTAGTCGTTGCGGCCGTCGCAGTCCTGGTCGACGCCGTCGTACCAGACCTCGATGGCGCCGCCGTGGATGGTCAGGTCTTCGTCGTCGCAGTCGTCGCCGCCGTCCACGAACGCGGCGACGTGCTGGTCGCCGTCCTGGTCGTCGTCGCTGCCGCCGGAGCAGTCCTGGTCGACGCCGTCGTACCACGTCTCGGGAGCGCCGGGGCGCACCGCCGCGTCGTCGTCGTCGCAGTCGTCGCCGCCGGCCAGCTGCGCGCTGACGCCGTCTCCGTCGACGTCCACGGTGTCCCCGCCCAGGCAGTCCTGGTCGATGCCGTCGTAGGGCGTGTCGGTCTCCGCGGGGTTCACCGTCGCGTCGTCGTCGTCGCAGTCGACGTTGTCGTAGAAGCCGTCGCCGTCGTCGTCGGCCACATCGGCCTCGGGGCCGCCGAACGCGCCGATGTCGGAGCGGGTGCCGTCGAGGTCGAACAGGCTCGGGCTCCCTGCGTCGATGGCCGGACTCCCCTCGTCGAGGAACAGGACGTCGTCGGATTCGTCACCGTCGGCGGTGTAGGACTCCAGGAGCGGGTCGGTGTCGAGGTTCCCGGAGGTGCCGGTCACGTCGTCCCAGCCGACCCAGTCGCCGCCCGCGTTGTCCCACACCAGGTTGTAGTACCGGTCCGTGGTCGCGCTGGTGCCCCAGGCGCCGCCGCCGTCGACAGCGGCAAGGAGGATGTTGTTGACCAGCGCCACCGGCGCCGTCGTGTACAGGTGTCCGCCATCGCGCCCGGCGTCGTTGCCGGCGAAGGTGTTGTTGGTGACGTCGAGCTCGGCGGTACCGCTGAGCCACAAGCCACCGCCATCCTGGGTCGCGGCGTTGTCGGTCACCCGGAGGTTGGTGATCGTCGCGGAGCCGTCGATGTCGCCGAGCGAGGCCGCGCCGCCTTGCTTCGCCTGGTTCCCGTGCAGGTAGGACCGGGTCAGGCGGACGTCGGGGACCTCGGACGTCGCGATGGCACCCCCGCCGTCACCCGCGATGTTGCGGAAGAACGACCCTTCCCAGACGGTCAGGCTCGGCGCCCCGTCGGCCCACACCGCGCCGCCCGACGCGTCGGCTTCGTTCTTGGAGAACCGGCACGAGTCGAGCGTCGTCTCGCCACCGAGCGCGAGCGCCCCGCCGTCGCCCATGCGGCTCTCGTTGCCCTCGAACGACGCGCCGGTGATGTTCAGCTCGGCGGTCCCCGCGATGGCGCCGCCGTCACCGCCGGTGGCGGTGTTGGCCGCGAACGTGGCGTCGTCGATCACGACCTCGCCCTCCACGAACAACGCGCCGCCGTCGGCGTCCGCGCGGTTGCTGGTGAACGTGGACCCGCTGATCTGCAGCTCGGCGTCGTCCTCCATGCACACCGCGCCGCCGCTGCCGCCGGCCTCGTTGTCCGACCACGCGCCGGCGTCGTCGGAGAAGCGGGCGTCGTCGCCCACGAAGACCGCGCCGCCGTCCTGGGCGGTGTTGTCCGTGAAGACGCAGTCGTCGCAGCTCGCGGTGGCGCTGTCGGTCAGGCGGAGCGCGCCGCCGTCGGTGTCGGCGAGGTTGCCCTCGAAGCGAACGTTGCCGAAGCGGGCGGTGGCGGAGTCGCTCAGCGAGAACGCACCGCCATCCCAGCCGGTGTTGGCCGAGAAGACGCTGTCGTCGACCTCGGCGCTGGACCCGTCGCCGAGCCACGCCGCGCCGCCGCCGTACCCCCCGGAGCGGCCACTGGCGACGGCACCGGACACGCTGACCGAGGCCAGCGTCATCGTCGCGTGGCCGGTCAGGTAGAAGCCGACGCCGTAGGTGTTGCGGCCCGCGGGGTCGGTCACGACGAGGTCGGTGGCGACGAGGTCGGCGCCGTCGAGGTAGGCGAAGCCGCCGTGGGCCTGCGCCGACGGGTCGGTCGCGGTGACGCTCAACAGGTCGAGGGTCGAGCCGTCGTCCGCGTAGAGCGCGCCGCCGTAGGTGGCCGTGCCGCCGGTCAGGGTCAGGTCGCTCGCGGTCACGACCGCGCCGCCGGTCGCGTACAGGTGGCCGCCGTAGGCGGCGGTGCTCCCGGTGATCACCACGCTCTCGAGCACCAGCTCGCCACCGTCGACGTAGAGCGCACCCCCGCGCGCCGTGCTGTTGCCGGCCGACACGATCGTCACGCCGCCGAGCGTGAGCTCCCCGCGCTCCAGCCGGACCGCGGTGCCCGCGTAGGGCTGGATCTCGAGGTCCTCGATCACGCAGGCGCGGCTGCTGGTCATCGTCACGACGTCCTCGGACGAGCCCGGCGACAACACCGTGCCGCCCGCGCCCACGCCGGCGCCGCGCAGGGTGATCGCCTTGTTGCCGAGGTCGATCGCCTCGGCCCACGTGCCCGCGGGGATGTCGATCACGTCGCCGTCGGCGGCCAGGTCGATCGCCTCCTGGATGGTGGCGCCGTCGACGCCCACCGTGAGCGTGGCGGCCGAAGCGCGGGCCAACAGGAGCAGCATCATTCGGACCTCGGAGCGCGCCCGAGCGCGGTGCGGAGGAGGAGGATCAACCCGACGAACGCCGCGGCGTTCTTCGCCCCGGCGCCGGTGCTCTGGCACCCGCAGCCGCCGGGCTCGCCCAGCCACTCGCCGGCGTTGTAGGCGGGCCCGGACGCGGTGTCGCCGGTGTCCGCGGCGGTGTCGCCGGTGTCGTCGCCGGTGTCGGCCGAGTCGCCGGTGTCGCCCGCGGTGTCGCCGGTGTCGCCGGTGTCGTCGACCGACGCGGTGTAGTCGACCTGCACCTCGTCGATCTCGACGCGGCCGCTGACCATCAGCTCCAGGCCGTTCCAGCTCGAGAGACCGCACTCCAGGTCGGGGCCGTCGTTCCAGCTCCCGACGAGCGTGGTGCCGTCCCAGCTCAGGCGCAGGGTCACCCAGGTGCCGGGCTCGGGGGTCGTGTCCACCCGGCCGATCACCCGGCTCGCACCGTCGACGCCGTCCACGAACAAGCCGAGGTCCACGCCGTCGCGGGCCAGGCTTGCGGTGCCGAAGCCGCCGTCGGACCACGACGCCTGGCTCATGGAGAAGGCGGGGCGCCGGTCGCCGGCCGTGTCGCCGAAGAGCGGGTCGTCGCCGCCCACCGCGAGGCCGACGCTGTCGAGCAGCGTGTAGGCGCCCTGCAGGCCGAGGGTGTCGTCGATGACGTCCACCGCGGAGAGGCGGCTCTGGTCGGGGCTCAGCTCCCCGGCGCGGGTGTAGGTCAGGCCGTCGGCGCTGGTGGCGTAGCCGCTCGCGCCGGTCGCGGGCACCGTGTACCAGAGGTGCCAGGTGCCGTCGGCGTCCACGAGCACCGAGGGGTGGCCCAGGCCGCTGGCGTCGAACCCGGCGCCGGGGGCCAGCGCGACGGTCGGGGCGTCGAAGCTCACGCCGTCGTCGGCGACCGTGCGCCACAACGAACCGGCGGCGGCGTAGTAGACCACCAGGGCGCCGTCGTCGGTGACGACGCCGGCGGGTTGGGCGGCGTCGGCGATGCTCCACCCGGCCACGGCCGTCCAGGTCGCGAGGTCGCTCGAAGCGGCCACCGCCAACGAGGTCGCCCCCGACGCGTCGGTCGCGGTGTGGAGCATCCACCAACCGCCGTCGTAGGCCACCACGTCCGGGTCGCCCACGCCCGCCTGGGCGGCGCTCGGACCGAGCGCGGTGCCGCCGTCGTCCAGCGCGAGCTCCGCGAGCGCGAACGGCGCGGATTCGTCGCCGAGGGTGACGGAGCGGCTCCCGGTGTAGTCGACCTCGAAGCTGCACGTGTCGGACAGGCTCACCGCGAGCTGGTCGCCCTCGGCCAGGCGCATCCGCGCCGTGAGGGCGAAGCGGGTGAGCGCCTCGAGGTCCAACGACGTGGCCGTCTCGACGACCAGGACTCCGCCGCTGACTTCGCCGCCGGTCCAGTCGCCGGCGTCGGTGCTGAACGAGGTCGAGGAAGTGGCCGCGTGGGCTGCGGCGAGGAGGAGCAGCATGACCGCGCATCGGTCACCGGCGCGTTTTCTTGAGGGTCGCCGATCGGAATTGAGGGGGGCGAGCCCGTAGGCCCGTCCCGAGCTCCACAGGGCCGGGGCGGGCTCGCGCGCCGGCGGTGAGGTTCGCCGCGGCGGTCGGCCGCACGCCGGCCGGCGCCCGACGAGCGGCCGGTCGCGGTGCGGACGCCAGAAAGCTGGCTCTACCTACACTTCTGGGTCTTGCTTCCGCTGGTGGTCGTGCAGGAGATGGTGTAGATGTTCAGCGAGCAGCCGGTCACGTAGCTGGCGCTCGTTCCGCAGCTTGCCACGCCCGAACGCCAACCTTCGGTGAGCGTGCACAACGACGTGAGCGGGCAGGAGTAGGCGGAGCCGTAGTACTTCTCCTCGGTGCCGCTGCAGTTCCAGTCGTAGCTGCCGTCGCCGCGATCCGAGGTGTGGTACGCGGTCTCGCCGGGCGCGGCGGTGGCGTCGTTGTCGTAGCAGTCGGTGTCGTAAGCGCTGGTGTAGTAGCCGCTGGTCGAGCACAGGCACTGGCCGGCCACCGCGTCGGAGCCGAACCCGTCGCCATCGTAGTCGTAGTAGTACGTCGCGCAGCCGTCGGCGTTGGCCTCGTCGGCGGTGCCGTCGCAGTCGTTGTCGGCGCCGTCGCACTCCTCGAGGCCGTCGGGGCTCACGGCGTCGTCGCCGTCGTCGCAGTCTTCGCCCGCGTCGACGCCGGTGGGGGGCGCGTCGTCGCCCCACCCGTCGAGGTCGGCGTCGGCTCGGCAGAGGGTCGGGTCGGCCTCGGCCTCGGCGGCACCGGGGAAGGTCTCGGCCTCGGTGTCGTCGCAATCGTCGCCCCCGGTGGAGGTCGCGAGGTGGCCGTCGCCGTCGACGTCGAGCTCGGCGGTGCCGTTGCAGTCCTGGTCGACCGCGTCGGTGTAGTCCTCGGGGGCCCCCGGCCAGGCGTCGACGTCGGCGTCGTCGCAGTCGCCGCCGTTCTCGGTGTAGCCGTCGCCGTCGTCGTCGTAGGCGGCGGTGCCTTCGTCGACGACCGTGTCGCAGGCGGTGTCGGCGCCGTCCTCGAGCTCCGGCGCGCCCGGGTAGACCGCGAGCGAGGTGTCGTCGCAGTCGCCGGCGGTCTCGGTGTAGCCGTCGCCATCGTCGTCGTACCAGGCGGTCTCGTCGTCGACCGTGCCGTCGCAGTCGTTGTCGGCGCCGTCGTACACCTGGCCGGCCCCCGGGTAGGCGGTGGCGTCGTCGTCGTCGCAGTCGTTGTCGAGCTCGGTGTAGCCGTCGCCGTCGTCGTCGTAGCCGGGGGTGCCTTCGTCCACGAGGCCGTCGCAGTCGTCGTCGATGCCGTTGTAGGACTCGGTCGCGAACGGGAGGATGGCGGGGTTGGCGTCGTCGCAGTCGCCCTGCGCTTCGGTCCAGCCGTCGCCGTCGTCGTCGAAGGTGGTGTACGAAGCCACCGTGAGCGCGGCCTGCGCGGTCGACTCCAGGCTCGAGGAGTCGGTCACGGTGAAGGTGAGGTAGTGCGTGAGCGCCGACAACGTGGCGGTGCACACGAAGTCGCCCGCGAGGTCGGCGGTGCCGGAGCACACCGCGCCGGTGGCTTCGGACTCGACCCGCACCTGGAGCTGGTCGCCGGTGTCCTGCGCGTCGGCCACCTTGGCGGCGAAGGAGAACGCCACGTCGTCGCGCGCGGTTTCGCCGGAGATCGGGTGCACGATCTCGATGGTGGGCGCTTCGGGCACGTCCTGGACGGTGAGCTGGATGCTGTACTCGGTGCGGTTGCCGGCCTCGTCGGTCGCCGCGAGCGTGAGGGTGTGCAGGCCCACCGTGAGCGCGGAGGTCGCAAAGGTGACGGTGCCGTCGGGGTCGGGCACGCTCTCGCCCAGCACGCCGCTGACGGTGGACGACCACGCGACCTGCAGCTCCTCGTTCGGCGTTTCCCGGTCGGTGGCCGTGCCGGTGAAGTCGATGTTGCCCTCGTCGACCATCCCACCGTCCGGGGGCGACGCGATGCTGACCGCGGGCGCGTCGTCGTAGACGGTGACCTTGTTGTCGTTGTCGCAGGCGGCGAGCGCGAGGAGCACGAGGAGAGGGCGCATTCGGCGGTGCTAACCCAGCCCGTCCGATCTTTTTCGTTGACAGTGATTACTGTCATGTTTACAGTATTGCCATGGACGACGTGCTCGGCCCCTACCGCCACCGCGAGCTCAGCCTGCCCGAGCTGGTGCAGGCGGCGGCGGGCCTGTGCGTCCGGCTCCCGGCCCCGGCCGACGAGCGGGTGCGCGCCGAGCCTGACGACCGCACGGTGCGCTACTACCAGTCCACGGGCCTGGTCGATCGCCCGGTGCGTCACGACGGGCGCAACGCGGTCTATGGGTACCGGCACCTGCTCCAGGTCGTCGCGGTCAAGGCGCTCCAGGGCGCCGGCCGGAGCCTCGCCCAGGTGCAGGCGGGCCTCGCCGGTGTGCCCACGTCGCGCCTCGAAGCCGCGGTGGCCGAGGCGCTCGGGGTCTCGCCGGCGGCGCCGACGCCCGAAGCGCCGCCGGTGGCGGCGGCCCCCGCCGCGATGCTCACGTTCGCCGTGGCCGACGGCGTCTGGCTCACCGTCGATCCCGCCCGCGTCGCCGATCCCGCCGCGCTGGCCGCCCTCGTCCGTACCCTCACCCCCCGGAGTTCACCATGACCGCTCCCCTGACGCTCGACCCCACCCCGACCCTCGCCGGCGCGCCCGACCCGCGGGGCCTGGGCGGCCTGTTGGCCCTCGTCGACGGCGCGGAGAAGCCGCTGCCGCTGGTCGGGGTGCGGGTGCGCACCACGCTGGCGGGCGCGGTGGCGCGCACCACGGTCGAGCAGCGCTTCCGCAACCCCTACGCGCAACCGTTGGAGGTGGTGCACCTCTTCCCGCTGCCCGAGGAGGGGGCGGTCCTCGAGGTCGAGCTGCACGCGGGCGAGGTCGTGGTGCGGGCGGAGTGCCGCGAGCGCGGCGCGGCCGAGGCGGCGTTCGCCGAAGCGCGGCGCGCCGGGCACCGGGCGGCGCTGCTCACCGCGGAGCGTGCCGACGTCCACACGCTGCGCGCCACCAACCTGCCGCCGGGCGAAGAGGTGCGCGTGCGCATCGTCGTCGCCCAGGTCCTCGCCGCCGAGGACGGGCTGTTGCGGTGGCGGTTCCCCACCGTCGTGGCGCCGCGCTACCTGCCCGGCCGCGCGGTCGGGCACGACGGGTCGGGGGTCGGGGCCGACACCGACCGGGTGCCCGACGGTTCACGCATCACGCCCCCCCTGCGCCTCGGCGGCGGCACCTCGCTGGACCTCGAGGTGCGTTTCGCGGGCCGCCCCGCCCGCCTGCAATCGAGCCTCCACGCGCTGCGCGTCGACCTCGACGACGCCGTCGTCGTCGCCCCCTCCGGGGCCGCCACCTGCGACCGGGACTTCGTCCTGGCGTTTTCGTGGAGCGGCGCACAAGGGGGCACCCATGCGTGGACCGACGGCGAGGCCACGCTGGTGGTGGTCGACCCGCCGGCGGTCGCCGCCCACACGCTCCCGCGCGACGCGGTCTTCCTCGTCGACATCAGCGGCTCCATGGGCGGGCCCAAGATGGGGGCCGCGAAGACCGCGCTCCGGACGGCGCTGCGGGGCCTGTTGCCCGGCGACCGTTTCCGGGTCATCGCGTTCGACGACCGGGTGGAGCCGCACGCGCCCGGCCTGGTGCCGATGTCCGACGCGGAGCTCGGCCGGGCCGAACGATTCGTGGCCGGCCTGGGCGCGCGGGGCGGCACCGAGATGTTGGCGCCGCTCCAGGAGGCGTTGTCGGGCGAGCGGCCCGCGGGGCGGCTGCGTACGGTGCTCTTGATCACCGACGGTCAGGCCGGCAACGAGTCCGAGCTCGCGGCGGCGGTGGCGCACCGGGCGCAGGGGGCGCGCGTCTTCACGCTGGGCATCGACACCGCGGTCAACGGCGCGCTCCTCGGCCAGCTCGCGCGCCTGGGCGGCGGGGCCTGCACGTTGTGCACGCCGGCGGACGACATCGAGGCGGTGGTCGCGCGCATCGAAGCGCGGTTCGGGAGTCCGGTGCTCGACGCGCTGCGCGCCGAGGGCGAAGAGGCCCGGCCCGAGGGCCGCACGGTCTTCGTCGGGCAGCCGCGCGCGATCCTGGTGCGCGGGGCCGGCCCGGTGCGGCTGCGCGGGGCCTCCCCCGACGGGGAGTTCACCACCGAAGCCGCGGCCACCCCGTGCGACGCGCCGATCGCGGCGTTGTGGGCGCGCGAGCGCATCGCGTGGCTCGAGGACCGGCTGGTGGTCAAGCCCTTCGAGGAGGAGGCGCTGCGCCCGGAGATCGTGCGCCTCGCGCTCGGGGCGGGGCTCGCGTCGCGGTACACGGCGTTCGTCGCGGTGGAGCGGTCGCGTCGGGTCGAAGGCGAGCGCCTCGAGGTCGTGCAGCCGGTCGAGCTGCCGCACGTGTGGGAAGCCGGACGGGGGGGCGGGGGCTACGCGTCGCCGCCGCCGGGGCCGTACGGGGGGGCACGCGCGCAGGCGCCGGGGATGGCGCCGCCGCCGCCCTCGATGTCGGCGCCCGCCCCGCGGATGGACCTCGCACGGGGGGCGCCCGCCAAGGCGAAGAAGTCGGCGCTGTCGCGCATGGTCGACGCGTTCCGGGGACCCTCCGGGGCCGACGCCGACGACGACGACGTCCAGGCCTGCGCCGCCCCGACCTACGCCGCGGAGTCGGCCGCTCCGCGGCCGCCGACCGCCGCCGCGGACCCCGCCGCGCGCCTGGTGCAGTCGCAAGGCGCGGACGGGAGCTGGGGCAACGACGTCCGGCGCACCGCCGCCGCGCTGGTGGCCCTCTTGAGGCTCGGCCACACCCGGACCGCCGGCCTGCGCAAGCGCGCCGTGCAGAAGGCTGCCGCGTGGTTGCAGCGGTCGCAGGACCCGGTCGCGCTCGCGGCGCTCGCGGCGCTGTCGCAGGCGGAGCAAGGCGCCCTCGGGCCCCTGCCTCCCTCCCTGGCGGGGCTGCACTCGGCGGGACCCGAAGGCGCGATGTTGGCGGCGCTGGGCGCCTGAAGGCGCGCGCTACGTCGCGGCGGCGACCACGGTCGTGAAGAGGGGCGGGCTGGCGATGGTCCGCTTCACCGAACACTGGTCGATCACCCGCTCCAACGAGCCGCGGTACTTCTCGGGGAAGCTCGGCGGCAGCGTCAGCTCGAAGCGCACCTCGGCGGCGAGGTGCGTGGCCGGGTCGTCGGCCACCACCACCGCCAGGGTGATCCCGTCGAGCGGGATGGCGCGCGTCTGGCAGAAACGGGCGACGAAGAACCCGGCGCACGTGGCCAACGCGCCGAGGAACACCTGGTAGGGCGAGGGGGCGCTGGCGTCGCCCCCGAGGGCGGGCGGCTGGTCGGTGTGGAGGGTGTGGGGCCCGAGCTGCGCGTCCACGCGCATGCCGCCCGGGAAGGCGACGTCGATCTTCATTTGGTTCTCCGGCTTCGTACCGGGGGAGCCGCCAGCGGCGGGCGGTGTTTCACGCCGAGGGCGTCGGCATCGGGCTATGAAGCGCCGATGCTGAGCCGTCGGGAGCTGATGATCGGGGCCTCTGCGGCGTGCTTCGCGCCCGGCGTGGCCTGGGCGGACGACAAGGAGCGCCTCAACCCGCGCTCGGTCGCGGTGGGCGACGTGGGGACCGACCGGGCCACGTTGTGGGCGCGGGGTCGGCGCGAAGGGCCGATGGTGGTGCAGGTGGCCACCAACCCCGAGTTCCGCGACGCGCGCGAGTGGGTGGGGCCGGTCGCTTCGGAGGAGACCGACTTCACCGCGCGGCTCGAGGTCACGGAGCTCCCGCGGAACGAGCGGCTCTTCTGGCGCGCCAGCTTCGGCGCCGACGGCGACCACCCGGCGTGGATGACCGGCAGCTTCCGCACCGCCGGCGGCGAGCGCGACGTGCGCTTCGCGTTCGGCGGCGACACCTGCGGCCAGGGGTTCGGCATCGACGACGACTTCGGGGGGATGCGCATCTTCGAGGCCATCCGCCAACAGAAGCCGGACTTCCTGGTGCACGCGGGCGACCTCATCTACGCCGACATCCCGATCAAGCGGGAAGCGGACATGCGCGGTTTTCCCGGCCGGTGGCGCAACCTGGTGACCCCCGAGGTGGAGAAGGTCTCCGAGACGTTGGCCGAGCTGCGGGGCCGCTACCGGTACAACCACATCGACGACCACTTCCGTACGATGTTGACCGAGGTGCCCGTCCTGCACATGTGGGACGACCACGAGGTGAAGAACAACTGGTACCCGGCGATGAAGTTCCGCGATTCGCGCTACCGGGCGCGGTCGGTGGCCGAGCTCCTGCCCCAGGCGCGGCGGGCGTTCTTCGACTACACGCCCATCCCGGGCGGGTCGATCTACCGAAAGGTCGCGTACGGCCCGCTGCTCGACGTCTTCCTGCTCGACACCCGCAGCTTCCGGGGGCCCAACAGCCGCGGTCGGCACGCGTGGTACGGGCCCTGGGCACAGTGGCTCGGCCCGTTCCAGCGCGACTGGCTCAAGCGCGAGCTGCGCGCCTCCCGCGCCCACTGGAAGGTGGTCGTGTGCGACATGCCGCTGGGCATCAGCACCCGCGAGGAGGGGAAGATTTCGGACAACGCCACCAACGGCCGCGGCGTCCCGCTGGGGCGCGAGCTCGAGATCGCGGACATCCTCCGCTACGTGCAGCAGGCCGGCGTCCACGACATCGTGTGGCTCACGGCCGACCTCCACTACGCCACGGCCACGCACTACGGGCCGACCGAAGGCGTCTACAAGGACTTCGACCCGTTCTGGGAGTTCATGGCCGGCCCGCTCCACGCCGGGACGGGAACCCTCCACGGGCTCGACCCGACCTTCGGCGCGCGCACCGAGTGGGCCTCGATCGACAAGGACCTGCCCCGCCACGCGCCGCCGAGCGAAGGGCACCAGTTCTTCGGCATGGTCGAGATCGACGGCCACTCCCGCGACCTGCGGGTGAAGTTCTACGATCAGCGCGGCAGCGAGCTGTACACGCAGCTCGTCCGGCCGTACGGGGCGTGACGATGTGGTGGTTGTGGGTGGCGTGTGCGTCCGACCCGGCGGTCCCGACGGCCGGGCTCGACGACGATGGCGTCGAGAGCACGGTGGTCCACGAGTACCCGGCGCCCTACCGCGACCGCGGCGGCGACGTGGTCCTCATCGTCCTGGACACCCTGCGCGCCGACCGGCTGAGCCAGTGGGGCTACGCGCTGGACACGAGCCCGGGTCTCGCGAAGCTGGCCGCCCAATCGGTGCGGTTCTCTCAGGCGTGGGCGCCCGCCCCGTGGACCGTGCCCAGCACCACCAGCATCCTCACCGGCCAGCACCCGCTCCGGCACCAGCTCCGCCGCCCGGGGGATGTGCTCCCCGAAGCGGTGGTGACGTTGCCCGAGCACCTCCGCGACGCCGGCTGGCGCACGGCCGCGTGGTCCTACAACGTGAGCATCGCGCCGAAACATCGGCACGACCAGGGCTTCGACGCATTCACGTCCAACACCGGCAAGGTGCTCGGCTACCCGCACGCCGGCCGGATGACCACCGCGGCGGGCGCGTGGCTCGTCGGCAGCCCCACGCCGAGCTTCCTGTACTTGCAGCCGATGAACTGTCACGGACCCTACAAGGTGCCCAAGGCCCACCGCGACGCGCTTCTCGGCCAGGCCCCCACGGAGGGGTTCGCCTACTACAAAGGTCCGATGCAGCGGATCCTCAAGGGCGGTCGGCTGGCGGCTCGCGACAAGGTGACCGACCTGTACCTCCAGAGCCTGCGCGAGCAGTACGACACGGCCGTCCGCTACGAGACCGACCGGATCGGCGAGCTGGTCGACGCGCTCGACGCCGCCGGCCGGCTCGACGGCGCCCTGGTGATCGTGACGGCCGACCACGGCGAGGAGCTCTTCGAGCACGGCGGTTTCTCGCACGGGTACTCGTTGCATCGCGAGGTGCTGCACGTGCCGCTGCTGGTGAAGTTCCCCGGCCAGACCGAGGCGTGGGTGGTCGACGAGCCGGTGTCGACGGTCGACGTCACGCCGACCGTGCTCGACGTGCTCGGGCTCCCGGTGCCGACCGGCGACGGGCGGTCCTTGCGGCCCTACGCCACCGCGGGCGCGACGTTGCCGCTGCGCCCGCTGCTGTTCGACGTCTTCTGGCCCAAGCGCATCGTGGCCCAGGCCGTGCTCGTGGGCACGGAGAAGTACGTCCACATCAACCACGACTACCAGGGGCGCGAGGACCTCGAGGAGCTCTACGACCTCGCGGCCGACCCCGCCGAGCTCGACGACGTCTCCGGGGTGCGCCAGACCCGCCTGTTCGAGCTGCGCACGCTCACGGAGGCCCTGGCGGCCGAGCTCACCGGCACCGCCGCGCCCGAGAACGTGCTCACCGATATGGACCGCTCGCAGCTCGAGGCGCTCGGCTACCTCGAATGATCCGAGGCTCGGTGGGGCGGCGCGCCGAGACCGTCCGTGCCCGCCTGCGGCGGGCGCTCACGGGCGGCCGGCGCGCGCCGCGACGCTGCCGGGGAGCGTCCACCACGCCGCGAGCTCGTTCTTTGCGTGCGGTGGCCCGAACGCGGTCGTGAGGCGCTTCTCGAGCGCGGTGGTCTCGGCGTCGTGGTCGCGCCGGCCGGGCCCCGCGTCCCGGTAGAACAGGAGCACCCAGCGGAAGCCCGCGGTGTCGGCCTCGGTCCACGCCTCCGGCGCCGGCTCGCCCGCGATCACCCGGCCGAGGCCGCTCTGGCGCAGGCGCTCGGTGTACTCGCCGGGGACGACGCCGGGAAGGTGCGAGCCGAGGCCCAGGTCGGTCGGCTGTCGGAACCACGCCTGCCACCCGAGGTGGATCGCCCGGACGTCGCCCTTGGGCAAGACGAGCACGGGCGCCGACTCGTCCGGCGGCGCGAGGTCGACGACCGGGGGGGTGCGGACGGCCTGCCGCGGCAGCGCGCGGCCGGGGTCGCCCCCGCGTAGAAGCGCGGCGGATTCGGCGCCCCACACGAGCGTGAAGGCCAGGAGCCACCCGGGCCGGCTGCCGAGACCGACCGCCGCGACGAGCACCGCCGCCGGCAGCGCGATCGTGAGCCACCGGTAGCACCACCAGAAGCGCCCCATCCCCGGGAGGAGGTCGAGCGCCGCGTGCGGAAGCCACACGAGCCCGTCGGCCCAGGGGACGCCGTGGGGGCCGACCAACCGTGGTCCGAGCGCGAGGAGCACCGTGATCAACACGACGGCGCCGAGCTCGCGGATGGGGCGGGAGGTTGCCCCGACGTCCCGGGGCCACAGCGCCCACGCGGCCAGGGGCAGCACCACGAGCGGGACCGCCATGGCCGCGAACGCGGGCTCGACGCCGAGCGGCCAGCACAGGCCGTGCGGGAAGGGGAGGCTCGCGGCGGCCTGCGCCACGAGGGTGTCGTCTCCGGCGCGTCGCGGCGCCCCGGCGGCGGCCGCGGCCACGACGGGGGCGAGCGCCGGCAGGGCTGTGACCGCGGAGACCACGCCGGCCCGCAGCGCGAACCGGAGCGAGTCGGCGTCGCGGCGCGTGGCCAGCCAGCCCGCGATCACGAGGAGACGAAAGTATCCGTAGAAGCAGTAGACTGCG
>SXOM01000131.1 GCA_005776735.1 Pseudomonadota bacterium | reverse complement strand
GATCACGCCAATCGTTCGCAGCCGTCGGTGGAGCCGTTCTCCAGCCCCGGAACGATGGCCGTCCCCGGCCCCGGCTTCGCCGTCACGCGCGAGCACGGCGAAGGCCTCCGTCAGCAGTCCGTCGCCGGCCAGGATCGCCATGCCCTCTCCCGCCACCACGTGCAGCGTGGGCAGCCCCCGGCGCAGCGTGTCGTTGTCCATGGCGGGCAGGTCGTCGTGCACCAGCGAGTAGGTGTGGACCAGCTCCAGCGCCACGGCCGCCGGGAGCGCGTCGCGGGCGCTCCCCGCCACCGCCTCGGCGGCCGCCAGGCACAAGAGCGGCCGCACGCGCTTGCCACCCGTCTGCAGCGGGTAGAGCATCACGTCGCGGAAGCCGGGCTCGGCCCCTTCGCCCACGCGAGCGAGGGCGCCTTCGATCATCGCGAGGCGGGGTGCGGTCCACCCCTTCAGTTCGTCGTTCATGGCGTGCCGAGCTCCGTCTGCACGGTCGCGAGGTGCTTCTGCACGTCGGCGGCCTGGGGGGATTCAGGGAATCGGGCGACGATCGCCTGCAGGCGCGCCGCGACCGCACGGGTGGCCTCGACGCGCGCGGGGCCGGGCGGCATCGCCCGGGCCTGCACCAGCGCCGCGCCCGCCGCTTCGCTCTCGCTGCGCACCCAGCCTTCGACCGCGGCCGTGCGCACCGCGACGACGTCGGCACCACCGATGCCCTGGGCCAAGAGCCCGTCGCAGATCGTGATCGCCTCGAGGTGGCGCCCCGCGGCGAGCGCGGGCCGGGCCCCGGCGAGCGGATCGGCAACCTCGACGCCGACCTCGACCACCGGCTCGAACCCGGCGCCGAGCTCCATGGGCATCTCGGCGACCGCGAACGGCTGGGCGCGCTCTTCGACCACCACCACGCGCTCGGCGTAGCGGAGCACCCGCCCCTGCGCGCGCCCCTCCATCGCCTGCGCGGCCACGACGAGGTCGCGCAGCTCGACGAGGCGATCGCGCCGATCCACCTCGTCGGACGCGGCCAGGAGCGCGTCGATCCGGGCGAGGAGCGGCTCGACGCTGACCCCCACGACCGGCGCGACCGGCTCCACCACCGGCGCGACCACCGGCGCCCCGTAGGGACGGACCGTGCACGCGAACAGCAGCAGGGCGATCACGCGCGGGGGCTAACCCCGTGGGGCCGGCAAAGCGACACTTCGGGGCGGCGCCGGCGGCCCGTCCTCTCCCCGCGGGTGCGCTCGACGGCGCCGCGGGGCGCGGGGCGACGGTTGCCGCCTTCGGGACGGTCGCGCCGCGCCCCCCATCCAGACCTACTCCCCGAGGACGAGGCTCCCCTCGTCGGCGTCGGGGGTGGTCGGTGGGACCACGATCGCCTCGGTGGGATCGACCCCCTCGTCGGGCTCGGGCGGCCCGAACTCGGCGTCGTTGGGCAGTGCGAGCGCCCCCGAAGGTGCGGCTTCGCTCGCGGTGGCCTCGGCCGTCGGCGCCGCCCCGAAGGGCGCGAACAGGCGCTCCGGCGGCTCGCCGCGAGTGCGCAGGACCTGGAGCGGCTCCCCATCCGAACCCAGGCCGTCGGCGCTCGGCACGCGCACGAGGCCCTCTCCCACGAGGTACTCGCCGGGGACGCCCTTTCCGAGGGTGCCCGCCGCGGCCATGAGCCGGATCGTCTCCGACCACGCCGGGAGCGCCCCGTTCGCCCCCTGCACCTTGAGCGAACCGCGCCGCATCGAGCGGTTGTCGTCGTAGCCGACGTAGACCGCGACGGTCATTCCGTCGCCCCAGTGCGGCGCGCCGCCGGCCAGGACCGGGGCAAACCCGATGAACGCGGCGTTGCGGTAGTTGTTGGTCGTCCCGGTCTTGCCCGTGAGCGGCCACGCCTCGAGCCCCTGCACCGACGCCGCCCGACGGCCCGTGCCGTGGACGACCACGTTGCGCAGGATGTCGCCCACCATGGCGCCGGCGCGGGGGTCGAGGACCGGCACCTCCTTCGCGCCGAGGCGGTACAGGACGTTGCCGCCGGCGTCGCGGATCTCCTGGATGAGCGCCGTCGGCTCGTCACTCTCCGGGAGCGTGAACGACGTGCGCAGCCCGCTGACCGACCCCGCGCCGAACCCCTCGCCGGCAAACCGGTAGCGCACGCCGCGGAGCATGCCCTGGTACACGCCCGCCATCTCGTCGAGCGCGGTGTCGGCCGCGCCGAGCGTGAGCGTGAGGTTCTCCGGGAGGTCGGTGCTGACGCCCAGCTCGTGCGACAAGCGCGCGAAGGTGCGGACCCCGACCAGCCCCCGCCAATCCGGGTGCAGGAGCATCAGCTCGGGGTCGTACGGGTCCTTGCCGGTGAGCTCGGCCTGGCGTTGGTCGAGCGCCACGCGGAGGGCGCGGAGCGTGCCGAGGTGCAGGCGGCCGTCGATGAGGAGGTCGTCCTGACCTTCGGCGAGGATGGCGTCGGACACGGTTCCCGCCGTCGCCAACGCCAACGCTTCCGGGGGCAGCGGGACAAAGCCCGCCGGCGCCCGGCCGCAGGCGAGGGCCTGGGTCACCGGGTCCCAGGTGAGGTCGGTCAGCGGCGCGGCGAGGCACCGCGCCGCGGACTCCTCGAGGGAGACGAAGGTGTTCTCCAGCGCCACCTTGCGCGACTCGCGCTCGGCGGACCGGGCGGTCCGCTCGACCCGCGCCCGCTCGGCCGTCGCGCCGTACCCGTGCAGGAGCGAGCGCACGCCGAGCGCGTCCTCCGGGTGGCGGGTGGTGGGGAGCGCGGCGATGACGTCCTGCCGGGCGCGGGTGAACGCGAGCTCGGGCAGGCGGTCGGGCGACGACCGGATCACCGCCTCGTCGCGCATCCGGACCGCGTACGCCTCGGGCGTCTCCCCGGTGCGCGGCGTGAGGTCGACCTCGGCGCCGAGCTGGCGGAGCTGCTCGTCGTCGAGCCGATCGACCAGGTGGTACAAGAGCCAGACGCTCGCGAGGTTCTCCGAGCGCGCCCCGGCGGCGGCCATGGACAAGAAGGCGTCGGAGGTGTGGTCGGCGCGCGGGTAGTACCAGACGTCCCGGAAGGGGAAGGCGCCGCGGCGATTGTCCAGCACGTCGGTGGGCAACCACCCGAGCTCGGCGGCCGCGAGGAACAGCACCGGCTTCCACGTGCTGCCGAACTGGCGCTGCGCGTCGGTCACCCGGTTGAGGTTGCGGTTGTCGTTGCCGCCGACCATCGCGACGATGCGGCCCTCGTCCAGCACCACGGTCGCGCCCTGCAACGCCGGCCGCCACTCCAGGTCGCACGCCGCGCCGTCCTCGCGCACACTCGCGAGCACGAAACGCCCGGCCGGCAAGGCGGCGAGGAGCGCGTCGGGCTTGGCGCCGAGGGCCTTGGCGAGCCGGGCCACGCCGGCGGCGTCGACCCCGCAGGCGCGCCCCCCGAGGTCGAGCGACACGCCGCCGTCGGCCACGGCGACCACGCGGCCGGCGTGGAAGCTGAGCGGCCGGAGCGGCTGGTTGGGCGACGCCTCGACCGCCGTGCCGTCGGGGAGCAGCAGCGCGTCGACGCCGGGGCGCTCGAGCTGCGCACCGAGCACGGTCAGGTGGTGCCACAACGCATAGGTGGCGGCGGCCTCGGCGTCGCGGTCGATGGTGGTGACGATGCGGAGGCCGGCCGTCGAGGGGTTGTCGATGCCCGCCTGCTCGAACAACTCGATGAACTCGGGCTCCTCGAGCCGCTTCTGCACCTCGTCGAGGACCACGCTGCGATCGTACCGGAAGCTGCCCCGTCGGAACTGCAGCGGCTGCGCGGCCAGCTCTTCGCGGCGGGCTTCGTTCAGCTCGCCGGTGACCACCATGCGTCGCAGCACGTAGGCGGTGCGGTCTTCCGCGGCCTGCCGCGCCGCCTCTCGCCGCTCCGCCGTCTGCCCGATGAACGGGTTGTATCGGCTCGGCGCCTTCACCATCCCGGCGATGAACGCACACTCCTTGGTGTCGAGCTGCGCGGGCGTCTTGTCGAAGAAGTACCGCGCCGCGATGCCGATGCCGCGCCCGTTGGCGCTGACGTGGAACTGGTTGGCGTAGAACTCGAGGATGTCCTGCTTGGAGAAGTGGGCCTCGAGCCGGAGCGCGTCGACCAGCTCCACCCCCTTGGAGCGCAGCGAACGATCCGGACGGTAGAACAGGTTCTTCGCGGTCTGCTGGGTGAGGGTGGAGCCGCCCGCCACCACCGTGCCCGCCTGCACGTTCTGCACCATCGCGCGCACGATGTGCTTGGGATCGATGCCGGGGTGGGTCCAGAAGCTCCCGTCTTCGGCGGCCACGATCGCGTGCACCCAGTCCTCGGGGAGCTCGGCGTACGGGACGTAGGTGCGGTGCTCCTGGTCGAAGAACACCCCCATCGGCGTGACGCCGTCGCGGTAGTAGACGGGCGACTCCTGCGCGATGATCGCGAGCACCGCCTCGCGCTGGAACTCCGGCCCGGGCTCCTCGACCACGTGGCGTTGGTACGCCCATCCGCCCACCGCGGCGCCGACCAGGGAGAGCACCAGGCCCACCTGGACCAGGCGAACGAAGACCTTCTTCATCGAGACGCCTCCACCAAGAGCTCGAGCGCGCGGCGGTAGCTGCGCTCGGGCGGGTACAGTTCGGCCACGGCCCGACACCGGGCGCCGAGCTCGGGCGTGAGCCGCCCGAACGCCGCCCGCAGCGCCGCTTCGTCGTCGCAGACCATCCACGGTTCGGGCAGCACCTCGGCCGCGCCGTTGGCCGACGTCGTCAGCGCCGGGATGCCGCAGGCCATCGCCTCGAGGCACACGTTCGCGAACGGGTCGTAGCGGGTCGGGAGCACGAGCACGTCGGCGGACTGCAAGAACCGTTCCGGGTGGCGTTGCCCTCCGAGGAACCGCACCCGGGAGGGTGCGGGGACGGGCGGGTCGCCGCCGACCACCCACAGGCCCCAGTCCTCCGGCAGCGCCGCCAGGGCACGATCGAGCCCCTTGCGGACGAACCCGTTGCCCACGAAGACCGCGATCGGCCCGCTGGCACCGAGCTCCTTGCGCACCTCGGCGCGCACGAGCGGCGCCGGACAGAAGCGCTGCAGGTCGACCCCGTTGTAGACCACCTCCACCCGTCGGGCCCCGTACGCCGAGAGCCCGCGCGCCCCCAGCTCGCTGTTGGCGATGCAGATGCGCGCGTCGAGGACCGCCGCGCGGTCCAACGCCCGCTCGATCCACTCGCCCGGCCACGCCCACCGTCGCCACCGGTGTGCCCGCCGCAGGTAGTCCTCGTGGGAGCCGCCACCGGCCCGGTACAGGTGGTGGCCCGTGTGGCGTCCGAGGCCGAAGATCGCGTCGAATCGTTCGGCCCGCAGCGCGCGCCGCACCGACCACGCCAGGCTCAGGGACTTGGCCGGGCGCCACATCGGGAGCGGAACGAAGCGCACCCCCGGCTCGGCCCGCAGGTCCTCGCGCACCTCGTTGGCGAGCACCACGACCTCGTGGCCCGCCCCGACCAGGAACCGGGTGAGCCCCACGAGGTACCGTTCGGTGCCACCGTTGGTGGTGAAGCGGCGATGTACCAGGGCGATCTTCACCGCCGGCCCCAGTGGGCGCGCGACCACTTCAGCGCCGTGTATGTGGCCCCGAGCGCCGCGAACGCAAACCCCGGCCAGCCGTCGCGGAAACCACCCCGCAGCACGAAGTCCCGAAAGAACGCCCATGGGGGCCGCAAGAGCACGTCGGACCAGCCGCCCGCCCGCGCGTCGAGCGCGGTGTACCGGTCGATCGTGGCGAGGTGTTCGCCGAGGTCGCGGTAGGGGCGATGCAGCAGATCGCCCGCGAGCGTGGGCGTGGGACCGGCCACCTCGAGCCGGTCGTGAGGGTCGACCCCGACCCAGCGCGCCGCGTCGCGCCGCACGAGGCGAACCCGCGCGTCGGGGTAGGCGGCGCCGTGCCGGAGCGCATGCCCGAGCCAGATCGTCTGACGACGGACGACGTACCCGGCGGCGGTCGGCGACCCGAGCGCCACACGGATGGACCGGGCGAGCTCGGGGGTGAGCGCCTCGTCGGCGTCCAACGACAAGACCCAGTCGCCCGCCGCCGCCGCGAGCCCGCGGTTCTTCTGGGCCACAAACCCCGGCCAGTCGGTGCGGTGCACCACCGCACCGGCCGCCTCGGCGACCGCCACGGTTTCGTCGGTGCTGCCCGAGTCCAGCACGACCACCTCCTCGGCGAGCCCTGCCACCGAGGCCAGGGCCGCGCCGACACGATCGGCCTCGTCCTTGGCGATGATCACCACGCTGAGCACGCGCCCGCCTATCCTCCCGGGCGCGCTACGTTCCGTAGCATGCGCGCGACCGACGACAGATTCAGCCCCGACTACACCGAGGCCCGCCGGCGGTTCCGCGCGGCGACCGCGCACGTCCCCCACGGCGCGCTCCCGGTGGTCGACGACCTCACGATCGACTGGGCGTGGTTCGGCCCCGACGACGCCGACGACGTCGTGGTCTACACCAGCGGCCTCCACGGGGTCGAAGGCTTCGGCGGAGGGGCCGCCCAGCTCGAGACGATCGCCCTCGAGACCGGCCGATCGGCCACGTTGTACCTTCACGCCCTCAACCCGTGGGGCTGGGCCAACCTGCGACGGGTCAACGAGCACAACGTCGACCTCAACCGCAACTTCTTCCCCGACGGGGGCTGGTCCGGCGCCGATCCCGCCTACCAGAAGCTCGACGGCCTGCTCAACCCCCCGCGGCCGCCGGGCGGTTTCGACACGTTCTGGCTCCAGGCCGGCTGGGCCGTGGCCACCCACGGGTTCGGCGCGCTCCGCAGCGCGGTGGTGTGCGGGCAGTACGACTTCCCCAAGGGCCTGTTCTATGGCGGCCCCGCCCTGCAGACCGGCGCGGCCGCGGCGCTCGAGCTGCTCGTCGCGCGGCTCGCGGGGCGGCGCCGCGTGGTGCACGTGGACTGGCACAGCGCGCTCGGCGCGTACGGCGCGCGCACGCTCCTCTTGGAAGGCGCGGTGGCCCCCGGCGAGCTGGCCCGCGTGCGCGCGGCGATGGGCGAAGACGTCCGCTCGTGGGATCCGGCGGACCCGAAGGGCTACCTCATCCGCGGCGGGCTCACCGGCGCGCTCCAGGCGAGGCTGCCCGGGGTGCGCTACGACGGGCTCACCATCGAGTTCGGGACGTTGTCCAACCTCGCGGTCCTCGCCCGCCTCCGCGACGAGAACCGGCTCACGCACTGGGGCACGCCGACCCTGGACCACCCCGCGCGCCAGGCGATGTTCGAGGCGTTCGCCCCGCGCGAGCCGCGGTGGCAGGCCGCCGTCTTGGGACACGCGCGCGAGGTCCACGCCGCCTGCCTTCGGTGCCTTGCGTCGTGACACGGGCGCCATCGACGCGCCGTGCTCCGACCCACGGCCCCAGGCGCAACCCCCGTCACCGCACCCGGTCGACCCCGCGGTGCGCCGCGCGCCCGCCTCGGCACGCGCCCAGGCCGGTCGCGGCGCGGCGCCCCGACCCCTTGCCGGCAGGCCGTCGCGGGCATAGACATGGGGCGGCCGGTGACGTAGCCAAGTGGTCAGGCCATGGTTTGCAAAACCATCATACGGCGGTTCGACTCCGCCCGTCACCTCCAACTTCTCGCGGTTGTAGGCTCGTTCGTCGGGTGCATGGCGCCGCCCGACCCCCCCCCTGCCACCGCCGTCCCGAGCGCCGCACGATGGGTGGAGTGGCGGTCGCCCGAGGCGCCGGTCACCCGACCGGTGGTCCGCGTCGTCGACGTGCCGGGCGGCACCGCCGACCGCGTGGTGGCGAACACGGACGTCACCACCTTCTTCAACGACCGCTTCCACCCGATCCTCGTGGGAGCGGCCGACGACCAGCCGCTCGGCACCGTCCGCTTCTACACCGCCGACGGGTGCGCGTTCGGGCCGGCGTGGGTGCCGACGGGCGCGGCCGCGCTGGTCGAGGCGGCCAACGGGGTCATCGAGCGGCCCGAGGCGCGCGGGCGGAGCGCCCCACGGTTCACCACTTCTTGCCCCGCGGGCCCGGTGCCCGGAGCGGCCGACCCTCCCCCACCCGGATAGGCGCGAGCCCCCGAGGTTCGGTGATGCTCGAGAAGGCGATGCTCAACTTCGCGCTGCTGGGCGCGACGTGGGTGCTGTGGCTGCTGGTGATCCTGTCGCTGCTCTGTGTGGCCGTCGGGCTCGAGCGGGTCGTCTATTTCGTGGTCAACCGCACACCGGCGGGGCCCTTCGAGGCGGCGGTCGGTCGCTACCTCAGCGGCGGGAGCCGGGACGACTTCGAGGGGGCGCTCTCCGGACAGAAGGGCGTCGAGGCGCGGGTGCTCCTGGCGGGGCTGCGGGCGCGCGTGGTGGCCGCGTCGCAGCACGCGATGCAGGGAACGATCCTCTTCGAGCGGCTGCGCCTCGAGCGCGGCCTGCTCATCATCGGCACGGTGGCCAGCACCGCGGCGTTCATCGGGCTCTTCGGCACCGTGCTCGGCATCATCCAAGCGTTCCACGACCTGTCGTTGGAGAGCGACGACTCCGCGAAGATGGTCATGTCGGGGATCTCCGAAGCCCTCGTCAGCACCGCTGTGGCGTTGATGGTCGCGATCCCGGCGGTGGTCCTGTACAACTTCCTCACCCGCGCCGTGAAGAGTCAGCTCTCCCGGATCGAGAGCCTCGCGGAGCTGGTGGTCGCGCGGATGCGCGCCGAGGCGGGCTGAGTGGCCGGCACCCGCCTCAGCGGCGACGACGAGGGGATGACGGAGATCAACATCCTCCCGCTGGTCGACATCATCCTCGTGGTGCTGATCATCTTCATGGTCACCACCAGCTACATCGTGTCCCCCTCGATCAAGGTCAACCTCCCCGACGCCGCCACCGGCGACGCGACGGCGCCGTCGTCGTTGGCCATCACGGTCACCGCCGACGGGCAGCTCCTGCTCGACGGGGTGCCCATCGACGAGGCCGGGCTCCGGGCCGCCGTCCGCGCCGCCAAGGCCAAGAACAAGGACCTCGTGTGCCTCATCGCGGGCGACAAGGAGTCGCGGCACGGCGACGTCACGCACCTCATCGACGTGGTCAAACAAGAGGGCGTCGCCAAGTTCGCGATCAACATCGAACCCACTCCGGTCGCGGTCACGCCGTGACCACCGGCACGACCGGCTCCCTGTCGCCGTTCGGCACCGAGCCGCGCGGCCGCGGGTGGATCGTCCCGGTCGGTGTCTTCGTGTCCGTCCTCTTCCACGGGGTCGCCGGCGCCGCGCTCTTTGCGCAGCCGGGCCGGGCCCCGAAAGCGGCGCAGTGGGTGGAGATGGTGGTCCAGGCGCCGCCCCCACCCCCGCCGCCGCCGCCCCCCCCGCCGCCCGAGGTCGAACGCCCCAAGGCGCGCCCGCAGGTCGTCAAGTTCGAAGCGCTGCGCCCGGTCGAGACGCCGCCGGTGGTGCCGCCGCCGACCGCCCCCACCCCGCGCCGCGTGGTGCAGGGGCTCAGCGCCACGAGCTTCGCCACCGGGTCGGGCACGGGGCTCGCCGCGCGTGCGGGCAACTCCACGACGGTCGCCGCCACCGGCGCCGGGATGACGCTCGACCAGGCCACCGCGCCGCGGAGCTACGCGTCGGTGAGCACCCCGCCGGTGAGCCGGGCGCGCCCGATGATGGAGGTCCCGGCCGAAGCGCAGAAGGCCGAGGTGGAAGGCGAGGTACGCGTCTCCATCGACATCAGCGCCGAAGGCGCGGTGGTCGCGGTGAGGGTGCTGAGCGACCTCGGGCACGGCACCGGGCCCGCGTGCGCCGACGCGTGGCGAAAGGCGAAGTTCTCCCCTGGCAAGCAGGACGGCGTGCCGGTGGCCGTCACCGGAATCCCCCAGGTCTGCACCGTGAGGATCGAGCAATGAAGTGGGTCCTGCTCGCCGTGATCACGACCGCCGCAGCCCCCGCGTGGGCGCAGGACGTCCCGCCCCCCCCGGCGGAAGAGCCGCCGCCGCTGGTGAAGAACCCCGAGCTCACCCGGTTCGTGCAGGCGCCGTACCCGCCCGAAGCGCAGGCAGCGAAGGTCGAGGGCACCGTCGGGTTGCTCATCGAGATCGACGCCGCCGGCGCGGTCACCAAGGTCGAGGTGCTCGCCGCCGCCGGCCACGGGTTCGACGAAGCCGCGGTGGCCGCGGCGCAGCAGTTCGTGTTCACCCCGGCCGAGGATGCGTCCGGCCCCGTCCCGGTCGCCATCGAGTTCGCCTACGGGTTCGTGCTCGACGCGGCCAGCCGCGAAGACGCCGTCCCCGACTCGACGCCCCCCGACCCCACCTCGCTCCCGATCACCCTCGAGGGCACCGTCGTGGAGATGGGGACCCGTCGCCCGCTCGCCGGCCACCTCGTCCGCATCGAGGCCCTCGGCGTACAGACCGAGACCGACGCCGAGGGGCGCTGGCAGTTGCGGGGGGTCGCCCCGGGCACCCACACGTTGCGGGTGGTCCACCCGGGTTTCGACACGTTGGAGAAGCCGGCCGAGGTGGTCGAAGGCCAGGTCACCTCGGTGCGCTTGTGGGTGCGCAACCAGGCCTACGCCGACCCCGGCATCATCGGGACCTACCGGCGCGAGTCCGCCGACGTGACGCGGCGGACCATCTCGATGGACGAGGTGCGGCGCATTCCGGGCACCTTCGGCGACCCGATCCGCGTGGTGCAGAACCTGCCGGGGGCGGCGCGGGCGCCGCTCGGCACCGGCCTGCTGATCATCCGCGGCGCCAATCCCGAAGACAGCCGCGTCTACGTCGACGGAATGTACATCCCGTACATCTACCACCTCGGCGGGTTCGAGTCGGTCATCAACCCCGACCTCGTCCAGGCGGTCGACTACCTGCCCGGCGGCTACGGCCCGCAGTACGGCCGGAGCACCGGCGGCACGGTCGAGGCGAGCACCCGCACCCGGTTCCCGGAGCGACACGAGCTGCGGTGGAGCACCGACGCGCTGGACAGCGGCGGCGTGTGGTTGGGCAGCTTCGGAAAGGCGCACGAACACGGCGTCGGCGCGGCGGCCCGCGTCTCCTACATCGACGCCATCCTGCCGGCGTTCCTCGCCGACGACGGCTTCACGGTGATCCCGCGGTGGTGGGACTTTCAGGCAAAATACCAATACCAGGGTGACAAGCCGGACAAGTTCTCCCTCCTCGCGTTCGGCTTCCGGGACACGCTCCTGTTGCGAACGCCACCCGGCTACTCCCAGGGCACCGACCCCGCGACGCAGGGCGACATCGGCACCGACTACAGCACCTACCGGGTGGGGGGCACGTGGGATCGCGCGTGGGGCGACCACTGGTCCGCCCGCGTCGCCCCGAGCTTCGGCGTCGACGAAGCCGCGCTGGACGTGGGGGACAGCTTCTACCTGATCCAGACCCGCTACACCGCCGAGGTCCGGGGCGAGGTGCGGTACGACCACGACGAGCACCTGGCGGTCACCGGCGGCATCGACTTCATCGCGGGGTGGGCAGACTTCAGGATCGAGCTTCCCTACAATCCTGCCAACTTCGCCGAGATCGATCCGCTGGCCGAGCGGGAGCCCTACGCGCTGGAGGGGACCGCGACCGGCTTCGGGCCCGATCCCTGGCTCAACGTACGGTGGAAGCCGCTCCGCGACCTCGACGCGCTCACCCTCAACGGGGGCGTACGCCTGATGTACGTCATCATCCCCGACGAGAACGAGGTGCTCGCCCTGGACCCTCGGTTCTCGGTGCGCTGGCAGGCCACCCGCTCGACGGCCATCAAGGCGTCGAGCGGCCTGTACCACCAGCCGCCGCAGCCGTTCCAGCAGTACCGTCCCGACGACGAGCCCGTGGAGCTGGGTGCGGAGCAGTCGTGGTCGTCGTCGGTCGGGGTGGAGCAGTCGTTCGGCCCGGCGTTCAAGGTCGAGGTCGAAGGCTTCTACAAGGACCTGACCGACGTGATCGTCGGCAATCGGGACTTCGGGACCATCGAGGACAGCTACTTCCTCAACGCCGGCGTCGGCCGGGCCTACGGGCTCGAGGTGATCGCCCGCCACGAGCCGATCGGCAACCTCTTCGGCTGGATCAGCTACACGCTGAGCCGCAGCGAACGCCAGGACTACCCCGACGAGGAGTGGTACCTCTTCGACTACGACCAGACCCACATCCTCACCGCCGTCGCCAACTACCGCCTCCCCTACGACCTCACGATCGGCGGGAAGGTGCAGTACACGACCGGCAACCCGACGACGCCCTACGCGCTCGGGGTCTACGACGTCGACCAGGACACCTACGTCGCCTTCCCGTCGGGCGACACCAACAGCGAGCGCCTTCCGCCGTACTGGGCGGTGTCGGCGCGAATTGACAAGCTGTTCACCTTCAAGACGTGGCAGTTGCTCGTGTACCTCGACGTCATCAACGCGGTGCACGGCGAGAATCCAGAGTTCGAACAATATAATTACGACTACACGGAGAGTCGGTACTTCGAAGGTCTCCCCATCATCCCCAGCCCGGGATTCGAGCTGAAGGTGCAGCTTTGACCTACCTCCTTCTCGCATTGTCCGCGTGTGACTCCGACCCGATGGCGGAGTCGTGGCAGGTCGACCGGCTCCGGGTGCTCGCCGTCGCGAGCGAACCTGCCGAGCCGCGCCCGGGCGACATCGTCCAGTTCGACGCGCTCGTGGTGTCCCCGGCGGCGCCCGTCGCCGGGAGCGCGTGGTTCGTGTGCGACGGGGCCAGCTCCGACGACTTCGGCTGCGCGATCGACCCGTCGCTCTTGGAGACGGGGGACCCGACCACGCTCGACCCGGCGGCCCTCGAAGCCGCCGGCTTCATCGGCTTTCTCCCGCTGATGCCGCCGACCTGGCAGGTCCCCGCCGACTACCTCGACACGCTCGCCGAGGCCGATCGGGCGGAGGGCACGTTCGCGATGACCTACATCGCGGCGATCCCCGAGCTGCCCGAGGGCGAGGAGCTCGACGAGGACGACGTCGAGCTCGCCTACAAGCGGGTCCCCGTCTCGCTCGCCGCGACGCCGAACCACAACCCGACCATCGCACGGTGGCGCGTGGACGACCTTCCCGTGGCGGCGGGCGCCGAGGTGGTCCTCGACGCCGGCCAGGCCTACGACATCGCGGTCGACCTCGCCGACGGCGCGGTGGAGACCTACCTCTACACGCCCGACGGCGGCGTCGAGCAGTCGCGCACCGAGGAGCCGTACCTCACCTGGTACGCGCAGGAAGGTTCGTACAACCAGACGGATACGCTGTGGCCCGTCGCCACCGTCGTCTACTTCGCCCCCGACGCTCCCACCCTCCAGACGCAGAGCCTGTGGGTGGTGGTCCGCGACCGCCGCGGCGGAATGGGCTGGTCGGAACTACGGATCCGGGTCAGGGAGCCGGGCTGACCGCGGCCTGCTCGACGCGAAACGGGTTGGAGCGCACGACCTCGACGACCTCGCACGCCGCGAACGCGAACGGCCGGGACGGCCGGCAGCCCACGCCGTAGGCGACCACGGCGCGGAATTCACCAGGTCCAGGCGGTGGAACCGACAGAACCAGGCTCTGCTGCACCACGGTCGCCGCGGGCCGCTGCGGGCAGGGGCGGCGCGGAACGGCGACCCAGCTCTCACCTTCACGGCGTTCGAGCTCCACCGGCGCGCAGCCGTCGAGCAACACGCTGTCGCGACCCACTGTCGTTAGCACGAAGCTGGCCGCTTCGGTCGCAGCGAGCGGGGCCACAGGCGCCGAGAGCTCCGCTCCGACCGGCCCGGCGGCCACCAGCAGAGAAAGTGCGAACCCCATGCCGGACCTCGTTGTCACGCCACCCTAACCACGCGTTCCGTGCTATGGTGCGGCGCCCTCGGATCCCACCCTGGGACTCGTGGCTAGCGGAGAGCTGGAATGAAGCCTGCCGGAAGCATCGTCGAACCCACCCTGCGCCTGTTGTGCGGTGCTGCAGCCCTGGCGCTCGTCGCCGGCACCCTGCTGGCCCCCACCCCGGCCCTTGCCAAGGACAAGAACAGCGCGGTTCTGGCGCTCGAGGAGTTCAACGGCAAGAAGCCGCCGTTCGATCCGATTCGGAACCGGTTCTTCATCAAGGCCAACCGCTTCGAGATCGCGCCCTCCATCGGCTACGTCCCGAACAACAGCTTCGCCGACATCTACGTCGGTGGCGCCTACCTGGCGTACCACTTCAGCGAGCGGCTGTCGGTCGAGGCGGCGGTCCTGTACTCGCCGAACACCGGCAAGACGGGCGTGAAGAACCTCACCCGCACGTTGTTGGACATCGCCTACCAGGGCGACCCCGACACCACGTTCCAGCAGCCGATCGACCGGATGTCGCTGGGAACGGCGTTCAGCGCGCGTTGGTCGCCCGTCTACGGCAAGATCAACCTCATCGGCGAAGGCGTCGTCAACTTCGACGTGTACGGCACCGGCGGCGTGGGCTTGCTCGCGATCAGCAAGGACGTGGCCACGGTCGACGAGGCCTACCGCTCCGGCGAGTCGCCCGACCCGGTCTACCTCGAGCCGAACCCTCAGCAGGTCTTCGCGCCCGCGCTCAACCTGGGCGTGGGCATGAACATCTTCCTCAGCCCCACGGTCGCGCTCAAGCTCGATGCCCGCACGATGATCTACATCGGGCAGGAGGCCGACTACATCGTCGGCGACATCGACCCCACCACCGGGCAGCAGCAGGTCCTCGAAGACGAGGTCCAGTCCCAGTTCATCACCACCGGCGGCATTTCGATCTTCGTTCCGAAGATGAAGCCCCGCCTCTTCAACTTCTGAGCGGCAAGGAACCACGATGCTGAGCATTGCCCTCTCCCTCGCGCTCGCCGCGCCCGCCTACGCCGAAGAGGCCGAGGCGATCCTCCCCGCGCCCACCGACTCCTTGGTCGCGGTGGCCCAGGACGAAGACGAAGAAGACGAAGAGTCCGTGAAGTCCCAGAAGGACGCCGTGAAGTCCGGAAAGGCCGAGCCCAAGAAGGCGGAACCGAAGCGGCGCAAGAAGGTCATCAAGACCATCCAGCCGAAGACCTTCATGAAGCTCCACCGCTACGAGATCGGGCCCTCCCTCGGCTTCGTGGCGAACGACCCGTTCCTCAACCGCTACATCCTCGGCGCGGTGTTCGACTACCATGCGACCGAGATCTTCGCGATCGAGGTCCAGGGTGCCTATTCGCCAATTCTTGGCCAGGGCGGTTGCGACGACCCGGACTGGAAGCCCCTGAGCTGCCAGCTCCTCACCAAGAACTCGGTGTCGCCGGACATCTCGCGGCTCACCGCGCACGGAAACGTGGGCCTGCAGTTCGCGCCGATCTACGGCAAGGTGGCGTCCGGCAACAACATCATCGCGTTCGACATCTACGGCACGATCGGCCTGGGCGTCACCGCGACCGAAGACGACCTCATCGCGCTCCAGGCCGACGACGAACCGCCGGACGGTCCGGCCCACCGCACCCAGTACCAGGTGCACCCCACCACGCTCATGGGCGGCGGGGCGCGCATCGCGTTCAGCGAATCGGTGGCCGTCCGGGCCGAAGTCAAGTCGATGACCTACATCGAAGTCGTGAAGTCCACGACGCTGGAGATGAAGAACAACCTCATCGTCCAGGCGAACGTGTCCTTCTTCTTCCCGGGGATGAAGTGATGTCCACGCTGCTCCTGCTCTCTCTCGCCGCGCCGGCTCACGCGCTGACGTGCGACGAAGTCATGAACATGGTCAACGTGAACGTGCCGGAGTCCATCGTCGTGCAGACGATCGACGAGTCGGGCGAAACGTTCACCGCCGACTTCGTCCGCTGCCTCACCAACGAGGGCGCACCCGCCCCCGTGATCGACGCGGTCAAGAAGGTCATCGCCAAGAACTCCACGCCCAAGGACGAAGAGCCCGCGGCCGAGGAAGAGGCCCCCAAGCCCGCCTCGAAGAAGGAACAGTCCAAGAAGTCCTTCGACGACGAGGAGGAGGTCGGCTCCAGCAAGTCCAAGAAGAAGGAGCTCGTCGACAAGGACGACGGCGAGGACGAGGGGAAGGACCCCGAGCAGCTCGAGGACGCGATCCGACAGCTCAAGGCCAAGAAGGCCCTCTCCGCCTCGTTGGCGTTCCACGACATCCTGAAGGACAACACCTTCCCGGACAAGGAGACCAAGGTCCTGTACCACATGGGCCTCTCCCTGTACGAGCTGAAGATGTACCACTCGGCGCAGTACTACTTCATCGAGGTCCTCAAGCGCGGCACCGGCAGCCCCTACTTCAAGTACGCGCTGCCCAAGTTGGTCCAGATCTACCACCTCACCGGCGACGTCACCGACCTCAACCGGGTCGTGGCGAAGATCTCGCCCGACGACTATCCGAAGTCGGCCCGCAGCCAGCTCTACTACCTGCTCGGCCTCCAGCTCTACGAGCAGGAAAAGCTCAGCGAAGCCAAGAAGATGCTGCAGCAGGTGCCCGAGAAGTCAGACCTGTACCTCCGGGCGACCTACCTCATCGGTGTCATCGACAACACCACCGGCAAGCTCAAGTCGGCGGTGCGGGCGTTCTCCGAGGTGGCCAAGACCAAGCCCGACGCCCCCACCCTCCAGGAGCTCGAGGCGCTCGAGCGCCTGCGCGACCTGTCGGTGCTCAACATCGCGCGTATCTACTACGGAATCGGCGATCATGCGCAGGCCAAGGAGTACTACCTCCGCGTCTCGCGCGACAGCGTGTACTGGCCCCAGGCCCAGTTCGAGACCGCGTGGGCTGCGTTCCTCCTCAGCGACCTCAACTACACGCTCGGCGAGATCCTCACGGTCGAAAGCCCGTACTACTCCGATGTGGAGTATGTGCCCGAGGCCACCGTCCTGCGCGCGCTGACCTACTTCCAGATGTGCCAGTACGACGACGTCGACCGGACGCTCGCCGACTTCAAGGCGCGCTACGCGCCGGTGCACCTCGAGCTGAAGGACACGCTCAAGACCTACTCCTCCGAGGAGGGCAAGGCGCTCTCCGACCAGGCGTACGAGCGCTACTTCGAGGGCAAGGGCGAGACCCTGCTCCCCAAGCCGCTCTTCGCGCGCCTGTTGCGCGATCAGGAGCTCTCGGGCCTGGTGCGTCACCTCGAGATGCTCGAGGCCGAAGAGCAGCTCATCCAGTCGCAGAAGTCGCAGTGGAAGGGTGCCGTCGGCGAAGAGCTGATGAAGATCATCGCCGACGCCCGCGAGACGCTCAAGAAGCGCGCCGGCCGCGCCATGCTCAAGAACATGGTCGGTGTGGCCAAGCAACTGGGTGACCTCATCGGCCAGGCCGACATCATCCAGTTCGAGGTGGTGGACGCCCGCCGTGGCGACGCGATCTACAAGATGCAGAACATCGACCTGAAGGACACCAGCGGTGGCCAGGACACGGACTTCGCGACCTCGGCGAAGTTCATCTACTGGCCGTTCAACGGCGAATTCTGGAAGGACGAGCTCGGGTGGTATCACTACACCGAGCAGTCGAAGTGCCGCTGAGGCGGCCACCCGCACCACAAGTCTCCTCCCCGTCCGT
>SXOM01000130.1 GCA_005776735.1 Pseudomonadota bacterium | reverse complement strand
GGAGCGCTACCACCTCACCCGCTCGTTCAACAGCGAAGGTTACGACCTCGCCGTCGTCGAGTGCGACGTCTACGATTCCGCGCTCATCAACACGCTCACCGAGCTGGATCTGCTCAGCTACGCCGAGCCCACCTTCAGCCGCTACACGCTCGGTGGGTTCCTGCGGTTCGGGCGCGTGTTCGTCATCAAGGCCGACAGCCTGGTCATCGGCGCGTGTCACACGTTCCGCAGCTTCGACGATCCCGACGAGGTCGTGATCTTCAACATGGCGTTGCGCCCGGGATGGCGCGGGCACGGGCTCGGCTCCCGGCTGCTCCAGGGGGTGCTGGAAGGCCTCCAGCGCCACGGCGTCAAGCGGGTGGCGCTCGCGGTCGCCGCCAACAACTACCGTGCCATCGCGGTGTACCGAACCAAGTTCGGGTTCGCCTCGGTCGACCTGTTGGCCAACGAGTTCAACAACGGCCAGCAGTACCACCTGATGCGGCTCGAGCTCGCATCGTGGAAGTCCACGCAGCCGGGCTGAAGTCCCGGCCGGAGGGCGCCACGTGGCCGCTCAGGCGATGCGACGCTCGCGGAGCAGGCGCTCCACCTCGGGGTGCACCTGGTACACGGTGATCACCGTGCCGAAGGTGTTCTTCCACTGGCGGATGCGCTCCCGGCTCACCCCGAACTCGTCGGCCAGCGTCTGGCCCGACTCGGCGTTGGCCAGGGCCTCGAGCAGGCGACGGAAGCGGGTACGGCCGTAACTCTTGACGAAGTTTCGAGCGACACGTTCGCGGCTGCGGGTCGATGCGATCGGCATGATTCCCTCGGTTTTCGGTCCTGTACGTTTCGGGGTCTGTCCACCCCACAGGCACAGCATACACCAGCCGCTTGACGTGTCAATGCACCAGGAATCACAAAAACCATACTCGATTCTACCGTAACGGCTCTACATCATGGTCGACTCGCTAACATGCCAGAGTTCCACGAGTTCACCCGACTTGACGAGACTGTCATGCCACCACCGTTGGGCGTCCCGGACCTGGTCGGTGGGCCCCTTGAGCTCGGCGAAGAACGTGCACTCCGGCAGCGTCTGCGGGATCGCCTCACCCAGCCGCACCGCAGGCCCGGCCAGCACCACGAAATCGGGCAAACCGCGCACCGCGGACCACCCCCGGCGCAGGATCGGGCCCAGGACGGCGGCCAGCGTCGGGCCCCCGATGCGCCCGCCGACCTCGACCGTGAGCTCGGCGCGCACGAGCCCGTCGAGGCGCTCGCCGCTCCACGCAGCGGAGAACGGGGCGAGCCCCTCCGCGCGGAGCCGCGCCAGGATCGCCTCGGCCGCGCTTTCGCGGGCCCGGTAGAACGACGGTGTGCCCAGATCGGCCGGGCCGGACCGCCGGGCGGTCGGGAGCCTCCCTGGCAGCGGTACCCAGTACAACTCGCGGAAGACCAGCGCGAACAGGCTCGCCCACAGCCAGTTCTCGGCGTGGAGCGCGGTCCGGCCGGCGTCGAGCACCCGCTGGAGCACCGCCCGCTCGATGGGCGCACCCTCCGGCGTGCCCGCCGTGCTCCACGCCGGCCGGCCGTCGGGCCCGGTACCCACGCGCGGCAACCACAACCGACGTTGCCGCGGCTCCGCCAGCGGAACCCCCGGCGGCCACGGCTCCCGCAACTTCTTCGCGAGGCGGCGCCCGGTGCGCGCGAGGGCGATCGCCACCTCGGGCTCCGGGTCCCCCTGCCGACACCGCGCCAGCGCCTCCCGGAGGCGGACCTCGGCCTCCAGCGCCCGGACGTGCTCCACCCCCAGCCCGACGATCCCGGCGAGCGCGTCTGCGGCCGGGCGCGAGGCGACCAGCGCTTCGGCAGCGTAGCGGAACGGGGAGCGCCCCCACGCGGGCGGACCGCGCCGCGCCAGCGCGAGCACCTCGTCGGGATCGAGCTCGCCGGCGCGGGCCCGCTCCCACACCCACAGGTCGCGCCGCTTCGCGAATGCCCCGGGCCCCGGGGTCGGCGTGTACTCCGCCCACCGGGTGCCCGCGATCCGCTCCGCCGGCGCCAACGCCCGGTCGAACCCCCCGAGCCGCTCCGCGCGGCGCAACAGGGCGTGGTGGTGCACGCCGATCACCCGCTCGGTGCACCACGGCAGCCCGGCCAGCCTCGCCTCGAGCGCGGTCCGGGGCCCGGTGTGGCGCAGTCCCAGTCGCCGGCACGCCTCCCGGAGTGCTTCGGCGCCGAACGCCGCGAAGCGCTCCCTCTCCGCGACGGCGCCGTCGACGAGCTCGGCGGCGACCAGCTCGTCGAGGACCCCGTCCCGCGCGCACGCATAACGAAGCGCCCCCACCGCAAAACACCGCCCGACCCGGAGGGTGAGCCGCGCGTACAGCTCGGCCGCGTCGTCGGTGAGCGCGAGCACACGCGCCAGGACCACCCGCTCGCCGGCCCGGAAGAGCGGTCCTTCCCGCTCCAGCGCCCACCGCACGGCGGTGCGCAGGTCGTCGGCGGGGAAACAAGAGCGCGGGGTCATCCGGGGGCGGGAGTCTACTCCGCCGGATACCGGGCGGGCCCATGCACACCCGCCGCACCCGCATCGTCGCCACGCTCGGTCCTGCCTCCCGTGACCCGGACACCGTCGCGGCCCTGGTGGCCGCCGGGGTGGACGTCTTCCGGATCAACTGCTCGCACGCCACGCCGGAGAGCATTCGCGAGGCCGTGGCCCGGGTGCGCCGGGCCGCGCTCGTCGCGGATCGGGCCATCGGCATCCTCCTCGACCTCCAGGGTCCCAAGATCCGCACGGGCCACCTCGCCGAACCCCTCGCGTTGGCCACCGGCGACGTGCTCACGTTGGTGATGGACGAGGACCACGTGGCCGACGGCCACCGGATCGGCACCACCTACACCGGCATGGCCGGCGACGTCCGAGTCGGCGATGCCGTCCTGTTCGCCGACGGTGCGCTCTCCGGCACGGTCAGCGCGGTGCGCAGGGACTGCAGCCCGGCCGAGGTCGACATCACGATGATCGACGGCGGGGATCTCGGCTCGCACAAGGGCATCAACCTCCCGGGCGTCGCGGTCTCCGCGCCTTCGCTCACGACCAAGGACCTCGAAGACCTGCGGGTCGGCGTCGACGCCGGCGTCGACTACGTCGCGCTCTCCTTCGTACGCGAAGCGGCCGACGTCCTCGGCCTCCGGGCCGAGCTGGATCGGCTCGGCCGCGACGTGCCCATCATCGCCAAGATCGAGAAGCCGCAGGCGGTCGACAACATCGCCGAGATCCTCACCGTGGTCGACGGCATCATGGTCGCGCGTGGCGACCTCGGGGTCGAGGTCAACTTCGCCCGCGTGCCGGTGCTGCAGAAGGAGCTCATCGCCGCCGCGAACAAGGCCGGCGTCCTGGTGATCACCGCCACCCAGATGCTCGACTCCATGGAGCGCAACCCCCGGCCCACCCGCGCCGAGACCACCGACGTCGCCAACGCCGTGCTCGACGGCACCGACGCCATCATGCTCTCCGGCGAGACGGCGGCGGGCCGCTACCCGGTCCGCTCGGTCGAGACGATGGATCGGATCGCCCGCGAGGTCGAGCAGAGCCGCTGGATGCGCGCCCCCATCGACGACGTGAGCGTCCTGAGCGGCCCGGCCCAGACCGTCGTGCGTTCGGCGTGTTTTGCGGTCCAGGAGCTGTCGCGGCCGCTCGTCGTCTTCACGTGGAGCGGCTCGACGGCCATCCTCGCGAGCAAGTCGCGCCCGCCGGGCCCGATCTACGCGCTCACACCGAACCAGTCGACGTACGACCGGCTCGCGTTGGCCTGGGGTGTCACCCCGGTGCTGGCCCCGAGCGTCCACAACACCGACGACCTCATCGCCCTCGGCGAGGAGCGCCTGCTCCAGCGCGGCTACGTCCAGCGCGGGGACGAGGTGGTCGTGCTCGCCGGGAACACGCCGATGAAGGGCGCCACCAACACGATGAAGGTGTTCGCGATCGGCGCCGGATGAGCCGCTGGGGGCCGCGCCGCGACCGGCCGGAAGCGCGCCGAGGCGGGCGCGCGGCCCACGGCGACCGGTGGGGGAGCGTCAAGGGGGGCGCCCTCCGCGCTACGCGAGCAGCTCCGCCACCTGCTTCACCATCCGGACGACCCACGGTCCGTCTTGGCGCTCGCCGAGCGCTCGCATGGCGGTGCTGGCGGCCTCCGCGACGTGCGCCCCGATGACGATGAACCGACGGGACTCCCCTCGCCCTTCGGCGACCACCCGAAAGGCGAGCCGGGCGACGGGCTCCCCGCCGGCCCGCGCGACCTGCCCGGGTGGGGCGAGCGCTACCGGTGGGGACCCGGGTGCCTTCGGAGCCCCCGGTGCCTTCGGAGCCCCCGCGCCCGACGGGATGTTGTGGCGCTGGCGATACTCGCGCACACTCTCGCGCGTCACCCCGGCGATCGCGCCGACCTCGGCGTCCGTGAGCTTGCCGACGAGGTGCCGATGCGCCTCGATCTTCGAGCGGCGTGGTCCCCCCGCCGGCTCCTTCCCAGCGGCGCCCGGGGCCGGCGCAGGCGCGATGCCGTGGCGCGCACGGAAGTTCCGCACGCCCGCCACCGTCGCGTTCGCGAGTGCGGCCACCGCGGCGTCGGGCGCCACGCCGATCAGGTGCCGGTAGGCCGCGATCTTGCCCTTCCTGACCGTCCGTTGTCTGGTGGCGGCGGGTGCGGCGGGCGCCGGTCGTGGGTCCCCGGGCGGTGCAGCCGCCGGCGTCGGGGCGGGACCGGCCGGCGGTACGGTCGGCGCCGGCGGATCCTCAGCGGCCTCCGGAACGCTCGCCCTGCTCACCACCACGTCGGCCGCCGGCTCGCGCGGCGCACCTCCCGAATCCTGGGCCGGCGGTACGGTCGGCGCGGGGGGGGCCTCGCCGAGCGCGGCCGAAGGCGGCGTCGGGGCGGGGAGGCCCGGCGCCGGACGCAAGAAAGGCGCGATGTTGTGAGCCCGCCGATAGGCCTTCACTTGCTCCACCGTCACGCCGATCCCCTCCGCCACCTCGGCGTCGGGCGCTCGCCCCATGAGGGAGCGGTAGCGGTGCAGGCGGGCGTCGATATCGGTCGTCATCGGCCAATCCAGGCAACGGAGGCGAGGTAACGTGGGCGAGCCGCCCCGTCGCGGGCGCACCGGGCGCGCGGTCCGCCGCGCGCCGGGCGACGGCTCCGGCACGTTTCCGGGCCGGTCGCGGCCCGGCGCCCACCCCGATAGTCCTCGCCGGTGAACCGCCGCACCATCGGAGTCGTCGTCGGGTGCGCCCTCCTCGCGATCCTGGCGACGTTCCCGGTGGTGCTCGATCCCCTCGGGCGGCTCCTCGGCCACCCCGACGTCGACGCCACCAACCACGCGTGGGGGCCGTGGTGGTGGTGGCACACGCTCGGCCGCGGCGTGTTGCCGTGGCGCACCGACCTGTTGGCCGCGCCCACCGGGGGGGTGCTGTGGTTCATCGACCCGGTGAGCGCCGCCGTCGGCGCGCCGCTGGTCGGCCTGGCCGGCGCCGTCGGTGCGTACAACGTCGCCCAGATGGTCAACGTCGGGGTCGCGGCGGCGGGCGGGTGGGTCCTGGCGCGCACCCTCGGGGCGGGCCGCGATGCCGCCTGGATCGGCGCGGCCGGCGTCGCGCTCGGACCGTACCTCCTCTGCGAGCTGCACAACGGCGTGTCCGA
Organism: Pseudomonadota bacterium; assembly: GCA_005776735.1. Classification (GTDB taxonomy): domain Bacteria; phylum Myxococcota_A; class UBA796; order UBA796; family SXON01; genus SXON01. Next base: position 3,424 of record SXOM01000130.1, on the reverse strand, counting down.
AGCGGCCAGCGTGGGTCCCGCGACGCTGACGTTGGCCGCCGCGCGCCACGCGCTGGCAACACCGGCCCGGACGCGGCCGTGGGTGTGGACGGGGCTCGGGCTCGGCCTCACGGCCGCCGGCACCTGGTACTACGGGCTCACCACCGGGCTGACCATCGGCGCGTGGGCGGCGGTCGAGGCGGTGCGGCGGCGGGGATGGCGCGGGATGGCCGACCCGGCCGTGCGCGGTGCCGCCGTCACCGCCGTCGTCGCCGGCGTCGTCGCCGCGCCGGCCCTCTACGCGCTGTGGTCGAGCGTACACGCACCGGAGGCGTTGGTGCAGCGGGGGGACGTCGACGCCGCCACCGCGGAGTTCCTGCTCCGCCACAACGCGGTCGACCCTCGCGCGTGGGTGGCGCCGCTCGGGTTCCAGTCCGTCGACCTGGCGGCGCACGGCGAGGCCTTCCTCCACTCGAGCTACCTCGGGCTGGCGGCGCTCGGCCTCGTCGCGTTCCTGGTCGCCGTCCAGCACGACCGCGCCTGGGTGATCGTGGGGGTCCTGCCCGCGGCCGCGTTGTCGCTCGGCGCCTTCTTGTGGTGGGGCGACGACTGGGTGACCCTGCCCGACGGGCGTCGCATCGGGCTCCCCTTCCTGGCGTTGCGGGAGCTCCTCCCCGGCGCCGGTAGCACGCACGCGCAGCGCTTGGGCTGGCCGGTGGTCGCCGTCGTCGCCGCGCTCGCGGCCTCCGGCGCCGAGGTGCTCGCCGCCGGGCGTCGCCTTCGACTCGCGGCGCTCGGAGCGATCGTCGCGCTCGATGCCCTCTGCGCCGCCCCGTGGCCGGTGGCGCGGCTCGACGCCGTGGACGACGCGGCGCACCTCGAGGCCCTCCGTCGCACCCGCGTCGACGCCGCCGCCGGCACGCTCCGCGGCACGGTCGTGCTCGACCTGCCCGCCGAGGCCGGCGACACCATGGCCACCTCGGTGTACCTGCTCCACCAGGCCGCCACGGGCCTGCCGATTCCCTACCGCCCGGACGCACGCGGGGGCACCTCGACGTTGGTGGGTCGGCCCGCGTTCGCCGCGCTCCTCCTCCCGAGCACCTCGCGGGGCGCCCACGCGGCGGCCATGCGCGCGGCGCTCGGCGACGACGCCGAGGTCGACCTCGGCGCCATCGAGTCCGAAGCGCAGGTACGATGGATCGTGCTGCACACCGAGCTCGAGCGCGGGCGCGGCGACATCGCGCGTCTGCAAGCGCAGCTCACCGCGTGGTTCGGCACCCCCGATCGTTTCGGCGTACACGCGCTCTACGACGTGCGCGCCCGGGTGTCCGACCGAGGCCGGGTGCTCGACCTCGGCCCTGCGACCCCGTGATCGAGGCGCTCACGGCGCGCAGGCGGAAGTGCTCCCCTCGCCCGCCGTGACCGTCGCACACGCATCGCACGCCTCGGCGCCTTCGAAGACCACGCTCACCTCGTCGGCCATCCACGCTTCGCCGGTCGGCTCGGACGGACACCCGGCGCCGACGGCGAGCCCCTCCCCCACCAGGCCGAAGCCCCCGGACCCCCCGACGTCGGCGCCGAGGTCCACCCGAAGGTCCTCCCCGTCGAGCTCGACGCTGCCGGTCGCACGCCAGTCGGCCCAGGCGCCGATGCGCGGATCGTCGGGCTGTTGGCGCGCTTCGAAATACCCGAGGAGCTCGGCCATCAGGTTGACGTCGACGTGCTCGACGCCGCCACGCTCGACGTGCACGACCACGCCCTCCAGGCGCAACGAATCGAAGCGCGGCGTGTCCACGTCGCCCACCACCTCGATGTCGAAGTCGTAGCGCACCCCCTCGGTGTCGCCGTCGTCCCAGGGCTCGACGCGCACGCTGCCTTCCCAGTCGTAACCGTGCTTGGACCGGCAGTTGGTCTGGTAGTTGGTGATCGCGCCGTCCAGCGTCGTGTACGGGCACACGCCGTCTTCCGCCACCAGCTCGTGCAGCGCGACCTCCCAGATCGCCAGGGGGACGTCGGCCGCGGGGAGGGTGGCCTCGGCGTAGCCGGGGAGCACCTGCGGAAACGCGGCGCCGAGCCCGGCGCCGTCGGTCGGATCGAAACCTTCCCCGTCGACCACCGGGTCGCCCAACTCCACCGGGGTCAGGGCCCAGTCCACCGCCGGACCCGCCGTCTCGCACGCCACCAACGCCAGGATCAGCACCCGCACCCCCTTCGGAGGCCTGCTAGCGCGGCGTGGCGACGCCGTCGTTGGCGCTGACAGGCTTCTTGCGGGCGGCGGCCCGCGACCGTCCCGACGGCGGCCGGGGCCGCCGGCCGCCGCGCGCGGGGGCGACGCTCAATCGAGGGTGGGCGCCGACCCCTCGGCGGGCTCGGCCCCGGGCGCGGTCGGAGCCCGCGGGGCGAGGAACATCCACGCCAACGGGAACCCGAGGACGCCCACCCAGATGGCGATGTCGGCGATGTTGAAGATCGGCCACACGTTGGTGCGGAAGTTCTCCATCGCCCACACCTTGAGCGGCCCCGACCCGGCCGACACCTTGAACATGTCGGTGACCTGGCCGAAGAGCGCCCGGTCGATCGCGTTGCCGAGCGCGCCCGCGAGGAGCGTGCCCACCGCGGCGCCCGGCCAACGGTCCTGCGGGTGCAGCAGGCGCGACGCCGCGGCGATGACCAGCACCGCGAGCGCGGTGAAGCTGAGGAAGATGACGATGCGATGTTCGGAGTCGGCGAGGGCCGAGAACGCGGCGCCCTTGTTCTGCGCGTTGGCGAAGGCGAACCACCCAGGGATGACCTGCACTTCGTCGACCCGCTCCCGCAGGTTGGCGCGCGTGAGCCACTTGGTGAGTTGGTCGAGGGCGACCACCCCCACCGTGGCTCCGACGAGCCAGCGCGTCATCGGCGACACCCGCTACTCCGCGACCGTGACCTTGTTCATCTTCACGTGCTTGCTCAGCTTGCCGCTGCGGCTGCCGAGCTTCTCGATCTTGGACACGACGTCCATCCCCGAGGTGACCTTGCCGAAGACCGGGTGCTGACTCGGCGTGCGGGTGTCCCACCAGTCGAGGAAACTGTTGTGCACGGTGTTGATGAAGAACTGCCCGCCGCCGGAGTTGGGCATGCCGGTGTTGGCCATCGAGAGCGTGCCGGGCTCGTTGCTGAGCCGCGCGGTGAACTCGTCCTTGATGTTGCCGAGCGGCGACTTCCCGGTGCCGGCGCGCGGCGATTCGGGGTCCTTGCTGTACTCACAGCCGAACTGCAGCATGAAGCTCGGGATCACGCGGTGGAAGTGCAGGCCGTCGTAGAAGCCGGACTTGGCGAGCTGGATGAAGTTGCCGGCGGTGAGCGGCATCTTGTCGACGAAGAGCTCGGCGACGAAGCTGCCCTCGGAAGTGTCGAAGGTCACGGTCGGGTTGGCCACGGGGACTCCTGGTGAGGGCCGCCGCAG